>JAZQVK010000269.1:0-2272 GCA_045631765.1 Eubacteriales bacterium | reverse complement strand
GCATCGGGCAGGCGAAAAAAAGCGTGCATATCAATATGTTCATCTGGCGGGATGATGCCATTGGCAACCGCATGGCTGAGGCGGTGCTGGCCGCTGCCGAGCGCGGCGTGGCGGTCACGCTATCGGTTGACCGCTACGGTGTGGTGCTGGAAAAATGCGAGGAATGTAAAAAGTCCTTTTTTCACAAAAAGCAGACACCTCTTGAACGGATGAAGAGCGGCATTCTTTCGCTCTGCTATCCGATGCCCGGCGCGCCGAAGCGCGCAAAAGACGAGGAGAGCGCGTTGTACCGGCGCGTGATCACGCACCCCAATATCACGGTTTCCTGCGATCAATTCAAGGCAGATCACTCGAAATACTATATCATTGACGATGACGTGCTGCTTCTCGGCGGCATCAATATTGAGGATAAAGAAAACGGCGCGGATAGGCAAGGCCGCGTGTATCAGGACTATATGGTAAAGCTGGTGGGGGAAGCGCACGTGCGTGCCTTTCGCACCAAGCTGGAGCAGGGGAAAGACGTAGGAAACGGCTATCGCTTTACCGTTAACAGCAAGCACCTCGGCTTGTTTGAAATGGAGGAGCGATATCTTTCCCTGATTAACGAGGCAGAGCGTGAGCTGTTGATCACGATGGCCTATTTTTCGCCGCTGCCGCGGTTTATAGATGCTATTTTGGCGGCATACCGGCGCGGCGTGCGCGTGACGGTGATGATCCCTGAGCGGGCCAATTTTCAAAGCGATACCAACCGCAAGGCCGCGCGCCTGCTGCTAAAGCGCTCGCACGGCGGCATTCGCGTGCTGCTTTCCCCCAAGATGCTGCACACCAAGCTGATCATCAGCGAAAAACGAATATCCCTTGGCTCTACCAATATCACAAAAAAGGCATTCCGTCAGCTGGATGAATTGAACCTTGAGCTGCCAAATCAGCCCTGCGCCTTTTGCGAGACACTGCTGGCCTCTGTGCGGGAAAACCATGCCGTGGCGCGGCCTGTAGCCTCTTATCAGGAGATCACGTATCGAAAGCTATACGCCCTTTTCGAGGGCTTTTTGGTGTAAGGAGATTATTATGATCGACCAAGAACTGCAAAAAAGAAGCCTGCCGGACTTGTTTTTGCGTGCAGACGGCACGCGCGTGACCGATCTCCGCGACTGGAAAGCACAGCGTGCCTATTGGCGCGAGCTACTGCTTGCGCATGAATATGGCCAGCTGCCGCCAGTGGTGCAGCCTGCTGTAACCGTGTCGGTAAACCCGATCAATTTTGCGAATAAGGTGGTGTGGGAGACTGTACGCTTCACCTTTTCCTACGGCGCTAAAAGCCATACCGTGCCCACGCAGCTGATCTATCCGCGCGGGGCCAAGGGCATTCCGTTCTTTGTAATGATCAATTTCCGCCCCGACATCCCGGATCGCTATTTGCCGGTCGAGGAGCTGATCGACAACGGCTTTGGCATCATGACCTTCTGCTATCAGGACGTAACGAGTGACGACGGCGATTTTTCAAACGGGCTTGCCGGCGTATTTTCCGAGGGCGAGCGGGCAGAGGATTCTTTTGGTAAGATCACGCTTTGGGCGTATATGGCCATGCGCGTGATGGATTATTTAGAAACGCGCGAGGAGGCTGATTTGCATCACGTTGCGGTGGCCGGCCACTCTCGCCTTGGTAAGACCGCGCTGCTGACGGCGGCGTTAGACCAGCGCTTTGCCGCCGCCTTCTCAAACGATTCCGGCTGCTCGGGCGCTGCCGTTTCCCGTGGTACCTGCGCAGATGGGGAAACAACGGCCGAGATATTTAAGCGCTTCCCCTACTGGTTCTGCCCACGCTATGAAGTCTACGTCAATGACCCGGCCACACTGCCCTTTGACCAGCACGCGCTGCTGGCGCTGATCGCGCCGCGTGTTGTTGGCGTTGGCGCGGCGGATGAGGACCATTGGGCCGATAACGATTCGCAGTACCTTTGCTGCGCCGCCGCCTCGCCCGTTTGGGCTCTGTACGGCAAGCCGGGCTTCCTCGCGCCCGATCGGCTACCCGCGATCGGGGATGAATTTACCGACGGTAACGTGGGCTTTCATATGCGTGCCGGCGCCCACTTTTTCAGCCGTACCGACTGGCTGGTCTACATGCGCAGCATGAAAAAGCATTTTGCAAAATAAGAGGGATTCATGAAAAAACCACGCATCTTGGTTGCCGCCTATGCGGACAACGCCAAAAACGAGCCTTATATCCAGGCAGTTGAAGAAGCCGGTGGCGAGGCGATATGCCTGTATGCCC
>JAZQVK010000268.1:0-5120 GCA_045631765.1 Eubacteriales bacterium | reverse complement strand
GGCAAAATGACGGAAGGAGTACCGGGTAGGAGAGTTTACAGAAAGAAAAGGAATATTCTTACGTATAAATTCTCTTGATAGGTATTCTCTTTCCCGGTTGATATGGATTACGAAACAAAGCAAGAATAGAGATTGTTTCTTTGCTTATTGTCACTACCCGTTACTCCCTCAGTCTCGCTTCGCTCGACAGCTCCCTCCCGGAGGGAGCCTATTTCGCCTGGCGGCGAAAAGAATGAATAAGGTGTGCGCGGCCATTCCTCGTAGGGACAGGCGTCCCCGACTGTCCGCACCGATCTTATTCAACCTGTCATCCTGAGCCGCCAGGCGAAGGATCTTTTCGCCACCAGGCAAAATGGTAGATGACAAGAAAAAGAGCCGCCTCTTGCGAGGCAGCTCTATTCCTTTATCGAAGCAGCCGGAAGGCGGCGTTTTCCATTTCCTTCAGCATCTCCTCATACATAGCCCAAAATTCCGGGTCGGAGAAGGAAACGACGTAGGAGAAGGTCATGTACAGGCCGGCCACGGCACCCAGGATGCCGAGAATGAGACCGGCGGTAGACATACCGTCAAAGAGATACAAGCGACGGCGGCTGATAGCGGCAAACACGATGGCAAGCAGCGAGCAGATCAGGCCAACGGGGCCAAAGCAGCAGCACAGCAGGCCAAAGATGCCGAGGATCAGCGAGGCGATCGAAAAGCCGGTCGTCCGAGTCGGGGGCGGCGCATACGGATCAAAGCCTCGACCGTATTCGGGGGCGGTGTAATAGTAGTTGTTTTGCTGGTTTTGCGGGTTTTCCCCATTCTGGTTTTGGGGCGTATTAGGCTCTTGATTCATAAGCATACCTCCTTGTTTTTCTACTATTGTAGCACAAGGGGGGCACAAAAATCAATAATTTTCTGAAAATTCATGAAAAACGGCCTGCATCTATGGTATAATGATAGCAAAGAATGAAAAAAGGAAGGGCTGTATGAACAAGGCAAGGCGCACCTTTTGGGTCTACAACCTACTGCTGCTCTTGGCGGCGGCGGGCATTGCAGGCTACCTATGGCTGCTGGCGCGCACCGGGCTGCACGCGCTGTGCCCTTTTTCTTTTTTCGCGCACCTTTACTGCCCCGGCTGCGGCTTTACCCGTGCCGGGCGCGCGCTGCTGCGGCTTGATCTGCCGGCGGCCCTTGGCGCCAACCCGATGGCACCCTGGCTACTGCTGACGCTTTGCTATTACGAAATCGCCTTTTTTCTTGCCTGGCGCCGTGGCCGGCGCGTAGCGCACTGGCCGGCGATCCTCTTTGCCTACGCCCTGGTTGCGTACGCGATCCTGCGTAATATCCTGCTTGTCTTTTTTGCTTTTGACCCACTGGGTGATCTTATTCAATTCTGGAGTTGACTATGGCTGACATTTTGCCCCGTGAAAATCTGCATAAGGCACACCGCGCCCGCGTGAAGGAGCGCTTTTTGCGCAACGGCTTAGAGAACTTTTCCCCACACGAGCTGTTAGAGCTGATCCTCTTTTACGCCATCCCACAAAAGGATACCAACGAGCTGGCGCACAAGCTGATCAACCGCTTTGGCTCGCTTTCCCGCGTTTTTCGCGCCTCGCGCGAGGAGCTTTGCCGGGTAGAGGGCGTGGGCGACCACGCCGCCACGCTGCTCTGCCTGTGGATGCAGGCCGCCTCCTACATCCTGACAGACGAATATCACCAGGCGCGGCAAAAGTTTTCCACCGTTGGGCAGCTGGGGCGGTTTTTCATTGACCGCTACGTGGGTAACGGGGCGGAGACGGTGTACATGATGCTGCTGGACAACGGCTACACCATGATCGACTGCGTGCGTGTGCACGAGGGGGCTGTCAATTCCGTCAGCATTACGCCGCGCAAGCTGATCGAGCTGGCCCTGCGGCAGGATGCCGCCATGGTGGTGCTGGCGCACAACCACCCCACCGGCATTGCCATCCCCTCGCGGGAGGATATGGACACCACCTCCTCGCTTTGCGATGCCTTTGAGGCGGTCGGCGTTCCACTATTAGAGCATATTTTAGTAGCCGGCGAGGCCTACACGCCCATCATTCTGCGCTCGCAAAAGCACTTGGGCAAGGCCAAGGCCGGGCAGGGCTTTTATTCCGACTACACCCTATTAAAGGATGAAGAATAATATGATCACCACACACTACACCATCCGCGCGGTCGGCATCCGCCGGGCGCTGCGCCTGGCCGTGGTAGCCGACCTGCACAACTACGCGCCGCGCGCGCTGTTTGACAGCCTGACGGCTGAGCGGCCGGACATCGTGACCCTGCCGGGTGACTTTTTAGACGGCCCCGGGCAGGTGGAAAACGCCCTGGCCTTTTTGCGCGCGACCGCGCGCCGCTTTCCAACGCTTTGCTCGGTGGGGAACCACGAGCAAAAGGCTGCCCTGCCCAACCTGGCAGGCGCGGTGCAGGAAACGGGGGCGGAGCTGTTAGACGACCGCAGCGTTTTTCGCCACGGGATATGGTTTGGTGGCCTTTCCTCCGGCTGGCGCACGGCGGATAAACAGACGCGCACGGCGCAAACGCCACCGCCCAACCGCGCCTTTATTGATGATTTTGCCACGCGCGAGGGCTACAAGATCCTGCTCTGCCACCACCCGGAATACTACGAGCCCTATCTTCAGAGAAAAAATATCCCTCTCATCCTTGCCGGGCATGCACACGGCGGGCAATGGGAGATCGGCGGCCAGGGCATTTATGCACCGGGGCAAGGGCTGCTTCCCCGCTATACGGCCGGTCTGTATGACGAGCGGCTGCTGGTCAGCCGCGGGCTGTGTAACACGCACCGCTATATTCCCCGCTTCGGCAACCCGCGCGAGCTGGTGATCGTCGATCTTTGGCCGGGCTAAGAAAATGGCGTGATACTCTCACCAGAGTATCACGCCATTTCTATTCGCCTGCGGCGAGTGATATTGCTTTGCAGTGATATTCGGCTTGCGCCGAGTGATATTCGCTTCGCGAGCTTTAGACGAATAGACGCAGAATGACAGATGGATCAAGATCGGAAAGGACAGCGAGACCGGCACAAAAATAACGACCCTGCCGAAGCAGGGCCGTCTTTTAGAAAGGAGACTTATATGAAAAAAACGTGATCAAACCATATATAAGTCAGTTGCCGGGTAACGTACATCGGTAACGGGCGCTTACGCCCTTATACCCATTCCATCAATATCCTGATACGAGAGGTCATGTAGCCATTTTGTGGTATAAAAAGGGTGGATTGCTTACGCATATCGGTTTCCGTCCTTTCTTTCATGCGATGGTTACGAATGACTCTTACGTTGCCATTGGACTATACCTCTATTTCCTTATTTCAGGGGTCGCCTTACCCATTCGGTGGCAGGCAGCGGGTTGCATAAAAACGGGTACACAGGATCTTCTTGATCAAAACCTTCTTTCTTTTTTCTATCCAACGTCAAAGCGGGTAGCAACATGGGGGAGCCTCCCCCCCGGGGTGGGTCTATATTCGGGTTCCTGTGTTACACGCATCACGTGCACATGGGAGTATACCTCCTTGATTTGGTTGGGGGGCATGCTTACTTGTGCATGGGACCGTACCTCCTGGATGTATTCGGGTAACGTTCAGGGGCCTTTAGCGGTACATTGGCCCGTACCTCCTTTTTGATTTTGCCGGGGCTTGCCTGGCGCGACCACCGCCGGTGGCCTATTCTAATCCTCACGCTTCTTAACATCGTGCACGCTCGTCGCGTGCATGTTGCGCGCAGGCTATATAAAAAGCGCACAGCCGGGAAAAAGATCGTTTCTTTCTCGCGGTTTGTGCGCCTATTATCTATTGCTGGCTTGGGCGTTTTAGCTGCCCTTTTGATGGCACATCAAAAACCGCGCATGAGAAAAATACAGGTTGCTTTTGGTCATTACGCGCATTTTTGACACCCCTTTCGGCTTGATTTTTGGTTATTTTGCCTCTTTTCACTTACAGTATAGCAAAGCGGTTTTGATTTGTCAACCCTTTTTTTGAAATTTTTTCAAAAAGTTTTTCGGGGTGCTTTCTCAACGAATTTCGGTGCCGCCCCACTCAACCACCACAAAGCCCTCGCGTACAAAGGGCTGGATCGTCGGCTTTTCTACCTCGATCGGTGCCGCCAGCGCCTGCCAGGCCATAAAGATACGCAGCACGCTATCCGGCTGTGGCGAGACCGTCAGACGGGCGCTTTCGGTATAGGCCGTGGTCTGAAAGGTGATCAGATTATACGCGTTGCCCTGCATCTTGGGCAGCCAGTACACGATAAATTCGTTATATTCCTTGGGGGTCAGCCCCATGGCGGCCAGCGTTTCTTGCAGGAACGCGGCCGTATCCTCTCCGGCGACCACGTAGCCGCTGCTAAGATCGTAGGCCACGTCGCTGCTGCCCTCCCAAAACAGGTAGGAATATTCCTTGCCGGTCGCTTGGTCGATCAGGGTGCCATCCGGCCGGGCGGTCACGTGCCAGCCACCCTCATACGCGGGGTAGGTGCAAAGCAGGCGGCCGTTATAGTCTAACCATACGTCAACCTCTGTCTCCTGCTCCGGGTACAGATAGATCACAGGCTTATCCACTACCGCACCGCCGGGCTGGCCGCCGGGCACGTATATATCAAAGGGATCCCCTGATCCCTCGCGCGGATAAAGCGCGATCACCAACAGCACCAGCACCAGCACAACAGCCAAAACGATCCATATTTTTTTCATGGGATACCCTCCGTTTCTTTTATTTGGTATCTCCATTATAGCAAGAAAGGGCCGGTTTGTCAATAGCCGCGCTTGGCGGGAGGGCCAAGGCCCTCCCCTACGGTGGTGTGGGCGGCCGTTTCCTGTAGGGACCGGCCTCCCGGACGGTCCGCCCCCGGTGCCCGTTTGCGGTACGCAAACAGGTTCCATGCGGTTATACCATTCAGAGAGCCGGGCCGTGGCCGGCAGTCCCTCTTTAACCTGTATCGGCGTGGCACCGAATATGGCAACCACCCGGGAAAATTGCGGCTATAGCGTTCGTTAAACCGCCTGCGGACAGTCGAGCACGCCTGTCCCTACAGTGTCATGCGGGCGCAAAACCCTTTTCCCAAAAAGTTTTTGGGGGTCTGGGGTCTTTTTTCAAAAAG
>JAZQVK010000267.1:0-12362 GCA_045631765.1 Eubacteriales bacterium | reverse complement strand
ATCTGCCGTGCATGGATAACGATGATTATCGAAGAGGAAAGCCTACCAACCATAAGGTGTATGGCGAAGCAGAGGCCGTGCTGGCCGGAGATGCCTTGTTGACCATGGCGTTTGAAACGATCGCCAATGCAGATGCCGATGCATCCTGTCGCGTTCGCGCGGTGCAATGCCTGGCTGCCGCCGCCGGTGCACGCGGTATGGTTGGCGGGCAGATGATGGATATTCGCGCTGAAAAAGAAAAACCATCCTTGGAGGTTTTGTGCCATTTACAGGAGCTGAAGACCGGCGCCTTGATCTGTGCGGCTGTAGAGCTTGGCTGTCTTGCCGCTGGTGTAACGGATGAAGAAACGCTCAATGCCTGCCGCACCTATGCCGGCGGTATTGGTCGCGCCTTTCAGATCGTAGATGACGTTTTGGATGTGTATGGCAACCAGGAATTGCTTGGTAAAAGCATCGGCCAGGATGCCCGCGATGGAAAGACTACCTTTTTGACATATATGACAAGGGAAGAAGCGTTGGCAGAGGCGGCATCGTTAACAGCTATGGCTACAGAGGCCATATCCGGCTTTGCGGGGGCAGACATGCTTTGCTCGTTTGCTGATGCGCTATTAAACCGGGAGAAGTGAGAAAATGAATATTATCAAGGATCTATTATCAAACGACATACTGGTGTGTTCGGTATTCGCATACCTGCTCGCGCAAATTTTGAAGCTGTTTACAGGCTTTTATAAAGAAAAGCATTTTGATTTTCATCGGTTATGGGCCTCGGGCGGTATGCCAAGCTCGCACTCCTCAACTGTTTGCGCGTTGGCGTTTAGCTATGCGCGCGTTGTTGGTGTTGCTTCACCTGGCTTTGCTATCTGCGTTGTGCTGGCCGGCATCGTGATGTATGATGCTACCGGCGTTCGCCGTGCGGCAGGGGAGCACGCAAAGGTGCTGAACCAAATCGTTTCCGATCTGTTTTCCGGCAACCCGGAATATTCAGAGAAGGCACTCAAGGAGCTGATCGGCCATACACCGTTGCAGGTGGTTATGGGCGCCTTGCTCGGTACGGTGATCGGCTTGTTCATGCCGTCTCTTGCGCCGCTGTTTGCATGAGATTAGATAGCTTTTTGAAGGAAAACGGCTACGCCTCTACGCGTACAAGGGCAAAGGCCTTGATCGAGGAAGGTGCCGTTACGGTAAACGGCAAGGTGATTACCAAGCCGGCGTATGACGTTGAAGAGAGTGCGGCGGTTTCGGTCTCCGATATTTTTCGCTACGTTGGACGTGGCGGCTTGAAGCTGGAGGCGGCATTGGCATCCTTTCCTATCTCCTGTGATGGGTGTGTGGTGCTGGATATTGGGGCATCCAGCGGCGGCTTTACCGATTGTGCCCTGCAAAATGGCGCCAAAAAGGTGTATGCGTTAGACGTGGGGCAGGGCCAGCTGGCAGAATGCCTGCGAAATGACGTGCGCGTCACCTGCCTTGAAAATTATAACGCGCGCTATCTGAAGACGGAGGATTTTGATCCTAAGCCCAATTTTGTCACGATGGACGTTTCCTTTATTTCACAAACGTTGATCCTTCCGGCGCTTGCCGCTATGCTGGAGCCGGGGGCGGTGTTGGTCAGCTTGATCAAGCCGCAGTTTGAAGCCGGGCGCCACGCGGTGCGGCATGGCGGAATTGTGCGTGATGAGGGGGACAGACAAGCGGCAATTGATAGGGTTTTGCAGTCTGCCAAAAATTATGGATTGGAATTTAAGCAAATCATTCCGTCGCCCATCCTTGGCGGTGACGGCAATAAAGAATATTTAGCTTATTTTATCATGGGTACGGAGAGCTGATATGAATCGTTTTTTTATCATCCCCAATCTGCAAAAGGATGAGGGGCTATGTGTCACACGCGCAGCCGCTTCGGTTTTGCTGGATGCCGGTGCCACCGTGTATATGCGGGCGCCGCTTGCCGCCGTGTGTGACGGGCGCATTATCGAGCTTGAAGAAGGCGCGCTTCCCACGGATGCGGAAGCGGTGATCACCGTGGGCGGAGACGGAACCGTGCTGGAAGCGTCTCGCATAGCACTTAGGCTTCGTGTGCCGTTGCTGGGCATCAATCTTGGTCGCCTGGGCTATATGGCAGAGCTGGAGCCGGATCGCTTAGAGGAGCTGCACCGCTTGCTGCGAGACGATTTTTCCTTGCGTGAGCTGATGACCCTGCGTGTTTCTTTAGAAAGAAACGGCCAGCGCTGGGAGCTGCCGCGCCTCGCTGTGAATGACGTGGTGTTTTACCGCTCGTCTATCGGGCACGTGGTAACGTTGGGTCTTTCCTCTGTTTCTACAAAAAACGAAGTAAAATACATGGCAGACGGACTGATCTTGGCAACGCCGATCGGTTCAACAGCCTATTCGCTTTCAGCCGGTGGGCCGGTTCTTTCGTCAGAGGTTTCAGCCATTTGTGCTACACCGATCTGCCCGCACTCCTTCTTCAATCGCACGCTGCTTTACGGGGATGGGGAAACGCTTCGCGTCAGAAACCTGGCCGAGGACGATAACATCACCGTAACGATCGACGGGCGTGAAAACATATACCTTGAGCCACAGGATTGTGTGGTCGTAGAGAAGGCACCGGCGGCGTTTTACATCATTTCCTTTGATAAAAAAGATTTCATCAGCGTTTTACAACAAAAAATGAAAATAGCGGAGTGAGGTTTGGCAGATGAAAAGCAAGAGACAGCAGGCGATCTTAGAGCTGATAGAGGCGTACAATATCAATACGCAGGAGGAGCTGATCAGCCGGTTAAACGACGCCGGGTACGTTGCTACGCAGGCAACGATTTCGCGCGATATCCGCGAGCTGAAGCTCGTGAAGGCCATGATGGCAGACGGTGTGTACAAATACGTGCACCCCACCAAGCGCGAAACGCCGGCACCGCGGTTTAACAGCGCCCTGGCAGAATCAGTACAAAGAATTGACAGTGCCGGTAATATGATCGTGGTTCGTACATATCCCGGCATGGCTCAGCCGGTTGCTTCCTGTATTGATGCCATCGGCAATGCAGACGTTTTGGGCTGCGTAGGCGGGGATGATACTGTTATTGTGGTCATCCGTGACCCTGCAAAGGCAACAGAAATCTGCAATAAGATCAGGCAGATGCTAAATACGCTATAAGCGTGGAGGTGTAACGATGCTGACCTCGCTGCATATTGAAAATATTGCGGTCATTAAGTCGGTAGATATAGATTTGACGGGCGGCTTTTCCTCGTTTACCGGTGAAACGGGTGCGGGAAAATCTATTATCATTGATAGCATTGGGCTTCTGTTAGGAAAACGCGCAGAGCGTGAGCTGATCCGTACCGGCGAAAGCCGCGCTTTGGTCAGCGCGGTATTCGATGATTTGGCCGAGGAAACGCTGGCTTCGCTAGCAAGCTGCGGTGTTGAGCCGGATGAGGAGGGAAAGCTTCTTATCCAGAGAACGGTGCAGACAGACGGTCATTCCTCTGTACGCGTAAACGGCCGCGCGATCACGCTCTCTGTATTGAAGGAAATAGGCCCTGCGCTGATACACATTCACGGGCAAAACGATAACCGCTTGATTACTGATCCGCAAAACCAAACCCACATCCTTGATAGCTACGCGGCTGATGGGCATATGTTAGAGGAGTACCGCGCGCTGTATCACGAGCTGTGCGCTTTGCGCCGTCAGATCCGTGACGTATCGGTGGATGAAGGGCAGCGGCTTCGCGAGATCGAGATGCTGCGCTATCAGATCTCGGATATTGATGGCGTTTCGTTACGCGCCGGAGAAGAAGAAAAGCTGGAAGAAAAGCGTGGGCGGTTAAAGAATGTCGAAAAGATCTCCAAAAACGTCTCTTTTGCCTATCGAGCATTAAAGGGGAGCGAAAAGGGGAGCGTCGTTTACATTCTTTCACGGGCGATACAGGCCCTGTCTCAATTAGCCGACGTTATTCCCGAGGCGCAAACGATCGCCGCAGATCTTGAGGAAAAAATGTGGCAGATAGATGATTCTGCCGAAAAGATTGATGAATTTTGTGGCGACATAGAGGGAGACCCGACCGAGCTTCTCAATCGTGTGGAGGCACGGCTGGATGCGATCGATCGGCTTTGCCGCAAATATGGCAAGGGCGGCATAGCAGACGTTTTAGATTTTCGCGCCAAGGCAGCAGAGCGACTTTCTGATTTGGAGGGCGCCGATGATCGCTTGGCGGTCCTGCAAAAGGAAGAAGAAGCCTGCTATGCGCGTGTACTGGCGCAGGCGCGCAAGCTGCATGAGATGCGCGTAGCGGCGGCATCACAGCTTGAAGCAGAAATCGCAGAAGCCCTGGCCTTTTTAGATATGCCGCGTGTGCATTTCAAAATAAGCATACAAGAGCAGATCAAGCACGGGTATGCTGAATTTGATGAAAACGGTTTTGATAAGATCGAGTTTTTGATTTCGACCAACCCCGGCGAGCCGCCGGCACCTATGGCAAAAATTGCCTCGGGTGGTGAGCTGTCGCGCATTATGCTTTCTATTAAGAGCGTGTTGACAGATAAAGACGGTATCCCCACCATTATTTATGATGAGGTCGATACGGGCGTTTCCGGCAAAACGGCACGCAAGATCGGCATCAAGCTAAGGGATGCCGGCATCCGCTCGCAGGTTTTGTGTGTAACACACTCTGCGCAGATCGCATCGTTGGCAGATTGCCACTTCATGATCGCAAAGAGCGAGCGCGATGGGCGTGCCGAAACAAGCGTGCTGCGCCTTACGCGTGAGGAACGGGTAGAGGAGCTGGCGCGTATTCTCGGTGGCCTTTCGGTAACGGATGCACAAAGGCTTGCCGCCATTGATATGCTGCAGGGGCAGTAACCTGTTTTTCCCCCTCTTTCATAGAATATGTATGAAAGAGGGGGAAAGAATATGGGCGTTTTTACACGGCAGCAATATTTTGAATATTTATCGAGCGCTTCTGATATGACCGCATTGTGGCGCAACGTACCGCTTGCGGAGCTTTGCACGATGCACGTTGGCGGCTTGGCCGATGTTGTTTGCACGCCGGCAAGCAAGGATGCGCTGTGCCGCTATTTGCTGATAGCAAGGCATAAGCAGATTCCGTATGCTTTGTTCGGTGGCGGTAGCAATATCATACCCGGGGATGGCTTCTTTCCCGGCGTTGTTTTTTCAACGGCCGCATTGCACGATATGCAAATTAACGAGACAAAAATCAAGGCAGATTGCGGATGCCGCTTGGGCAACCTCGCGTTAGCCGCGGTTCGCGCAGGTCTTGGTGGGCTGGAATGCTTATACGGCATTCCCGGCACGGTCGGTGGCGGCGTGAAAATGAATGCCGGCGCGCACGGTAGTGATATAGCGGCATGCTTAGAGGAAGCTACCATGTTTTCTACGGTCACCGGGGAAAAGCGTGTGTTTTCCAAAAACGAGCTTGCGTTTTCCTACCGTATGAGCCTGCTGCAAAAAACAAAGGAATGGATTCTTTTAGATGCCACCTTTGTATGCACCCCAACCGAAACGCGGCTGTTGCGTACACGAATTGCTGACGTGACAAAAAAACGAAGAGAAACACAGCCCTTGGCCTTGCCAAGTGCCGGCAGCGTATTTCGCCGCCCGAAGGAGGGCGAGGTGTGGCGCATGATCGACGCGTGCGGCCTGCGTGGCTATACCATCGGTGGTGCCCAGATCTCAAAGCAGCATGCCGGCTTTATTGTCAACGTAGGGGGCGCAACAGCCGAGGATGTGCACCGGCTCGTTTGCTTGGTGCAGGAGCGGGTTTTAGATACCTTGGGCATCAGCCTTGTTCCGGAAATTGAGTTTTTAGATGTGAAAGAGGAAGAGCCATGTCGTTTACAGAGGCCGTAAAAGAAGAGATCGTAGCAGGGCTTTCTAAAAAGGCCTGCTGCAGACGAGCCTTTTTATTTGGCATTTTATATATGCGCGCAGAGCTTTCTGGTGATACCGTTTGTGTTGCCTTGCATGACGAGCTACAATTTGAAACGGTTGAAAAACTGGTATTCGAGCAGTTTTCACGGGAAAGCAAGCGAATAAAGCGCCCGGGGGCGGTTGCGGGTGACGTGCTTTGCTTTTCTTCTGGCGCTGCCTTGAAATTTCTCTCTGATTTGGAGGTGGAGGCGCAGGAGATTCCTTTTGCTGAAAAATGCGGCAACTGCCGAAAGGCATTTCTTTCCGGTACTTTTTTTGCGGCAGGGCGTGTAAAGGCCCCCGACACGGGTTACCGGCTTGAATTCTCCTGTGGGCGGCGGCGCGATGGTTTTGCTGCCTTGTTAGAGACCTTTGATCTTGCCCCCAAGCATGCCGACCGAAGAAACGAAAAGTTGCTTTATTTCCGCGATAGTACGTCTATTGAGGATCTTTTTGCCCATATAGGCGCTACGCAGGCCACCTTTACCGTGATGGATCAGAAGATCGAGCGTGCCATGCGGAACGATGCAAACCGCCTGGCCAATTGCGATGCCAACAATATTGATAAAGCCATTGCCAGCGCCATGCGGCAGATTGAGCTGATAGAGAGGCTGATTGCAGAGAATAAGCTCTCCTTTTTGTCGCCCGAGCTTGAAAAAACGGCGCGCTTGCGGCTGCAATATCCGGATCTTTCGCTTCTTCAGTTGGCGGCTGCTGCGGATCCACCCATGACGAAATCCGGCCTCAATCACAGGCTGAAAAAAATCGTAGAGATCGCTGAGGAACTTCTTAACAAAAAGAAAGGGGATTTATAACGTGGCAGATTTTGTTCATCTTCATTTGCATAGTGAATATAGCCTGTTGGATGGCGCTTGCCGTGTAACGGAAATTCCCAAAAAAGCTAAAAAAGAAGGCCACGCTGCCGTTGCTATTACCGACCACGGCGTGATGTACGGCGCCGTTGCCTTTTACCGCGCCTGTGTGGAAGAAGGGGTAAAGCCGATCATTGGCTGCGAGGTCTACGTCGCGCCGCGTACACGGCACGATCGCGAAGGGCGAATGGATTCCTCGGCCTACCATCTTGTTCTTTTGGTGGAGAATGAAATCGGTTACCGCAATTTAATTGCGCTGGTTTCTGCCGGATTTACAGAGGGCTTTTATGCCAAGCCGCGCGTAGATATGGAGCTGCTTCGCAAGCATAGCCGCGGCTTGATCGCGCTTTCGGCCTGCCTGGCAGGCAAAATACCGCAGTTGATCTTGGCGGGCGATATGAACGGCGCTACACAGCACGCAAGAGAGCTACAGGAGATCTTCGGTAAGGATCATTTTTATTTAGAGGTGCAGGACCACAGCCTTGCCGAGGAGCAAACGGTAGCAAAAGCCTTGCGTGTGATGGCAGAGGAGACCGGTATTGGTCTGGTTGCCACCAACGACGTGCACTATATCGAGAAAAAGGATGCGGATACGCAGGCAATTTTGCTGTGCGTACAAACCGGCAACGTGATCACCGATGGTCGCCCCATCGGCTTTGAAACGGATGAGTTTTACTATAAAAGCACCGAAGAGATGCAGCACCTGTTTGCCGATTATCCCGGCGCTGTTGAAAACACCGCCAAGATCGCCAATATGTGCAATTTCGACTTTATATTCGGGCAGACCTATTTGCCAACCTTCACGCCGCCGGATGGCAGAACGCATAAGGAATGCCTGCTTGACCTAACGGAAAAGGGCTTTTCCGAGAAGGTAAAGACCGGCGTGATCGAGTTTTCCTGTGCGAGCGAAAAGGAATACCGTGAACGCTTGCATTACGAGCTTTCCGTGATCGACCAAATGGGCTTTAACGCGTATTTTTTGATCGTTCAGGATTTTATTGCGTTTGCTAAGCGATCCGATATTCCGGTCGGCCCCGGCCGTGGCTCGGGTGCGGGGAGCTTGGTGGCCTTTTGCATTGGGATCACAGACGTAGACCCCTTGCGCTACCACCTGCTGTTTGAGCGTTTTTTGAACCCGGAGCGCGTGTCCTTGCCGGATTTTGATACTGATTTTTGTTACGATCGGCGCGGCGAGGTGATCGAATACGTACGCCGCAAATACGGTGCTGACCACGTAGCACAGATCGTTACCTTTGGTACGATGGCTGCCCGTGCCGCCGTGCGCGATGTGGGGCGCGCGCTGGGTATGCCGTATGCCGAGGTCGACCGTGTGGCACGCCTGATCCCGCACGAGCTGAACGTTACGATCACCGATGCTATGGCCAAAAAGGAGCTGCGTGAATTATATGACGGCTCGCCCGAGATACGCCGGCTGTTAGACGTTGCCTGCGCGCTGGAGGGGATGCCTCGCCATGCCTCGACCCATGCTGCCGGTATCGTTATTACCGAGCACCCGACCGATTGCTACGTTCCGCTTTCCGTCAACGGTGACGTAACGGTTACGCAGTATGATATGGATACGGCTGCCTCACTTGGCCTTGTCAAATTTGATTTTCTTGGCCTGCGTTATCTAACGATCCTTTCCAATGCGGAAAAGGAGATTCGCGTGCGTGAACCGGGCTTTTCGCTTTCAAAGATCCCGCTTGACGATGCGGCATCCTATCACCTGATGGCAGAGGGGCAGACAAACGGCGTCTTTCAGTTAGAGTCTGCCGGGATGAAGCAGCTGCTTACGCAGCTAAAGCCTGCCAATTTAGAGGACGTGATCGCGGCTATCGCGCTGTACAGACCCGGCCCGATGGATTCTATTCCGCGTTATATCGCCTGCAGAAACGGAACAGAGCCGGTTCGCTACGCCGTGCCCGCCTTGCGCGATATTCTGGGCGTTACCAACGGGTGTATCGTATACCAGGAGCAGGTCATGCAGATCTGCCGTGAGCTGGCCGGCTACAGCTTTGCCCATGCAGACGTAGTTCGCCGTGCCATGGCAAAGAAAAAGCCGGAGGTGATGGAGGCCGAGCGTGCGCTGTTTGTAGAAGGCAGCCGGACACGCGGCGTTGATCAGCAGTCGGCTGAACAGGTATTTGAGGAAATGGTCAGCTTTGCCAGCTATGCCTTTAATAAAAGCCATGCAACGGCCTATGCCGTAATCTCCTACCGCACCGCCTATTTGAAGGCCCATTATCCTCGTGAATATATGGCGGCTCTGATGACATCGGTGCTGGGAGATACGGGCAAGCTGGGTGAGTATATGGCAGAATGCCAAAAGGCGCATATTGCTGTTTTGGCACCGGATGTCAACGAAAGTCGCTTGCATTTTTCGGTGGCGGGGGATCATATCCGATTTGGCCTTTTAGCCATAAAAAACGTGGGCAGAACCTTTGTTGAGCAGATCTTGCAAGAACGCAAGCACGGCGATTTTTTCGATTTTGAGGACTTTGTCGATCGTATGGCCGGCTCTGATCTGAACCGCCGGCAGGTAGAGGCGCTGGTCAAGTGCGGTGCCTTTGACCGCCTGGGAACAAAGCGCAGCCAGCTGCTTTCTGCCTACGAGCAGATCTTAGAAGCAGCACAGGCGCGAAGCCGCTCAAATTTAACGGGGCAGCTTGATCTGTTTTCGGCCGCCATGCCGGACGATGCCGTTAAGACAAAATTCCAATATCCCGATCTGCCTGAATTTAGCATGAGGGAATTGCTGATTTTAGAAAAGGAAAGCGCAGGCATGTCCTTTTCCGGCCACTTGCTGGATGATTACAAAAAGCACATGCAGACGCTGCACGCCGAGCAGATAGGCGATATTATGCAATCCTATTCTGAGGAATCCGGCACCTCTGACCGGTATGCGGATAAGCAACGGGTCGGTGTAGCCGGCGTGATCACCAAGCGCGTGAATAAGAATACGCGCAGCGGTGAGCCGATGGCGTTTTTCACCTTAGCTGACCGTTTTTCTGAAATGGAGATCGTCGTATTTCCTAAGGTGCTGGCGCGCCTGGGGGCAGATCTTCTTGTCGAGAATGCAGTTTATATGGAGGGTGAGCTTTCTATTCGCGAGGGCGAGGAGCCAAAGCTGCTTCTTTCTGCCGTAACGCGCCTGCAGCCGGATGAGGATTATCAAGCGCCGGCCGTGCAGATGCCCAAAGCCCCAGCGTCGGACAAGCTGTATCTAAAGGTGCCCTCTCTTACTCACGCAAGGTGCGAAGAGGCACTTTGCCTGGCACGCAAGGAAAAAGGGAATACCGCCTTGATCCTGTATGATAACAGTAGCAAAAAGTACGTGGCTGCCAAGGGGATTTCCGTTTTGGCAAGCGAAGGGCTGCTTTCCCACTTGCGCGATCTGCTTGGCGAGGAAAACGTGATCTTGCGGTAAAATGGTCATAAAGAATTTACGCTTTTGGCAAAAAAGAGGCTGATTTTTTGTTGACACCGTGGGCAACCTACTGTATAATATAAAAGATAGGTTTTTACTTTTTTGTTAGTATGAATTGTGTGGTGATATGATGCAAATGTGTGCAAGATGCCACCAGCGTGTTGCGGTGGTTTTTATTTCCAGATTGGAGGACGGGAAGACCGTTAACGAGGGCATTTGCCTCAAGTGTGCGCGTGAGTTGGGGATCAAGCCGGTCAACGACATGCTTGACAAGATGGGAATTAGCGAGGATGATTTTGACCGCATGAGCGCGGAGCTGGGCAGCTTCTTTGGTGACAAGGAAAATCTGCCTTCCTCTCTCGATGCGGAAAGCGAAGAGGAGGGCGGTGCACCCGCCATCGAGTTGCCCAAGATCTTTCAGTCTGCCGCGGCGGGCGAGAGCCGCGATAAGCAGAGTGAGGAGGGCAAGGCCCAGGCCGGTGACGGAAAAAAGGCTCCTCCAAAAAGAAAGTTTCTTTCCACCTACTGCCAAAATCTGACGAAGAAGGCGGCCGATGGGAAGCTAGATCGCATTGTTGGGCGCGAGCGAGAGCTTTCGCGTGTTATACAGATCCTTTGCCGGCGGCAAAAGAACAACCCCTGCCTGATCGGCGAGCCTGGCGTTGGTAAAACCGCCATTGCAGAGGCACTTGCCTCGCGCATTGCAGCCGGTGAGGTGCCGTATCGGCTGAAGAATTCCGAGGTTCATTTGCTGGATCTGACCGCGCTGGTAGCGGGTACGCAGTTCCGCGGCCAGTTTGAATCACGTGTGCTCGGCCTTTTGAACGAGGTGAAGGAGGCCGGCAACATTATTCTGGTGATCGATGAGGTGCACAACATCGTCGGTGCCGGAGAAGGCGAGGGCAGCATGAATGCTGCCAATATTCTCAAGCCCGCGCTTTCACGCGGTGAGGTGCAGATCATCGGCGCTACAACGCTGAAGGAGTACCGTAAGTTCATTGAAAAGGATACCGCTCTTGAGCGGCGCTTTCAGCCTGTTATGGTCAATGAGCCGTCTGTTTCTGAAAGCGTAGAGGTTCTTCGCGGCATCAAGGATTATTACGAGACGTATCACGGTGTCGCTATCCCGGATGCGGTGCTGTATAACGCCGTTATCCTTTCCGAGCGGTATATTACCGATCGGTATTTGCCGGATAAAGCAATCGACCTGCTGGATGAGGCCGCCTCGCACGTCTCTCTTTCCTCTGAGGCGATCAACGAGAAACGCCGCGTTGACCACGAGCTGAAGCTGCTGTATGAAGAAAAAACAGCCGTAGAGAGCATGCCGGATGGCGAGGATAACGAAGAGAAGTATCGCCGCATGGCAGACGTAAAGGTCAAGGAGCTGCAGCTGCTTGAAAAGCAAGCAGAGCTGGAAAATGCTTGCGCCGCCGTTACGCTGACCAATGCCGACCTTGCCGGCGTGATCGAGATCTGGACGGGCATTCCCGCCAGCACGGTACGTGCTGATGAGTTTGAACGGCTGGAGGGCTTAGAAAATCGCCTGCGCGAGCATATCGTCGGGCAGGATGAGGCCGTTTCTGCGGTCGCCCGTGCCATCAAGCGCAGCCGGGCCGGCGTCAGCGCGCGACGCGCGCCCGTCTCCTTTATCTTTGCCGGCCCTACCGGTGTTGGCAAGACCGAGCTGGTTAAGGTGCTGGCAGCCGATCTGTTCCACCAGCCAGAGACGTTGATCCGGCTGGATATGTCTGAATTTATGGAAAAGCACTCGGTCTCCAAGATCATCGGTGCGCCTCCCGGCTACGTTGGCTATGACGAGGCGGGGCAGCTGACAGAGAAGATCCGGCGGCGGCCGTATTCGGTCGTGCTGTTTGACGAGATCGAAAAAGCCCACCCCGACGTTCTGAACATCCTGCTGCAGATCCTGGACGAGGGCAAGGTGACCGATGCGCAAGGGCGCGTGGTCAACTTTGAAAATACGCTGATCGTAATGACCACCAATGCCGGCTCTGCCCGCTCGGGCGCCGTTTCCGGCTTTGGTGAAAGTGTTGCGGAATTTGGTAAGGAGAATACCGAGCGCGCCCTCTCCTCCTTCCTGCGGCCAGAATTCTTGAACCGTGTGGATGAGATCATCACCTTCCGTCA
>JAZQVK010000266.1:0-3568 GCA_045631765.1 Eubacteriales bacterium | reverse complement strand
TAGCCTGCCATACGACGAGCGCAATGGCAAAGGCCAGCAGCCTTTGCCATTGCTTTTTATCAATCCTCGGCTGCCACATAATAGAAGCCTTCGCCCGGCAGGCTGCCGCCTACCGCCTGGGGATTCTGATCGTAGAGGGTCTTGAGATAGCCGGAAAGGGCTGCCTTCATCTCCTCACCCTTCATAAATTGCAGGTTGCAATTGGGCAGCGCCTTGGCGGCCAGCGGTTCAGCATCCATAATGCCGTATTTTACCACCAAGTGGGCAGCATCGGCCGTTTCGGTCTTGGCATAGTTCAGCGATTCCTCGTATTCACGCAGGAAGGCATACACGGCGTTCGGGTTCTTCTGCACGAATTCGGTACGGGCGACCAGCACGCCGGTAATGAACTGGCTGCCGTTTTCCAGCTTATTCCACTCATCATTCAGGCTCAGCGCCACGCGCAGCCCCTCTACCTGTGTGGTAGCGGCGGTAACGAACGGCTGCGGGATCATGGCAATAGCGTTTTCCTGCGTTTTCAGCAGGGGCAGGATCTCGGTTGCCTCGCTCTTCCATTCGATCTCCAGATCCTCGATCGACATACCGTTCTGCGCAAGGATATAAGAAAGGCCGTATTCCGGCGTGGTGCCCTTGCCAACGGCATAGATCTTCTTACCGGCCAGGTCGGCAAGCGACTGAACACTCTCGCCCTTTTCAACGATATATACAACCCCCAGCGTATTGACAGCCAGCACGGTGATGGCACCGTTCGTCCTGCTAAAGACGGTGGCGGCAGCATTGGCCGGCAGGGCGGCCATATCCAGCTCGCCGTTGATCAGCTTAGGCGTGATCTCATCTGCCTTGGTGTGTACGTAGAAATTGTAATTGTTGATCGAGGTCTTGTTGGTATTATCCTCCATCAGCTTCACAAGGCCAAGTGAGGTAGGGCCCTTCATACCGGCAATATGCACGGTCAGCGGCTCGGCCGGGGGCTGCTCTTCCTCACCACCGGGTGTCTCCTCGGCGGGGGGATCTTCCTCGGGCGTGTTATCATCCGGCGTGCCGGCGGGTGCGCAAGCAACCAGCATGCCAAGCAGCATGCAAAGCACGAGCAGTAACGAAAGTAATTTTTTCATGATACATCTCCTTCTTTGCCGCAGGAGCGGCAAGCTTGTATTTCGTTAATATTATAACAAACCACAACAAAAAAGTTGGTTGCAAACGCAACCAACTAAAACAAAAGCTTAAAGCTGTTTTTATAAAATTCCAGCAACCCCTCTGCCTGCATAGCAGACAGCTCGCGCGAGAGGGCGGTACGGTTCACGCCCAGATAAACAGCCAGGGCTGCGCGGTCAAAGGGTATCTGAAAGGTCTTTTGCCCGCAGCGGCGCTCCCAGCCTGAAAGAAAGGTAAGCAGCTTTTCGCGCAGGGTGTATTTCGATAGGATCTGGATCCGTTCGTTCATTTCCAGCGCGCGGGCGGCCAGCATGGCCGTGAAGCGAGAAAACATCGCGTGGACAAGCGGGGCAGCACCGCGCTCGTGGCGGAAGGGTGCCACGTCTAACCACAGCACCTCTGCCCCGCCGGCGGTGAGGATATACAGATGCGGCGCACTTCTTTGCAGGTAGCAAAGCGATTCGCCAAAGGTCTCGCCGGGCGTGACGTTGGCCATCATCATCTGGTTACCCTCAAAATCGTCGGTATACACCTGCACGGTGCCGGAAAGCACCAGGCCAAAGCGAGCAAGCTGCTCGCCCGTGCGGCAGAGATATTCGCCGCGCGCATAGGTGCGGCGTGTGGCGGAAAGGAGCGCCAGCGCTTCGTCAAGCTGCCCGTCTGCCAGACCGGCAAAGAGTAGCGAGTGGCGCAGGAGCGGGTAACGCGCGGTTTCTATGGCTTTTTCTGGCATAGCGGGCTCCTTTCTGATTTTCATACAGGTGGCGTGAAGCAAAAGAGAAAAGCGCGGGGTAATTTTATAAGGTGATCACGGTTTCTCCCGGTTGGATCGCATACGCCTTTTGATTGATCTCCAACGTATAGGCGGCATTGGAGTGAATGCAGCAGGTCGTTTCATCTGCGATAATATCGGTGACGATCTGCCCAAATCGCAGATTTTTCATACCGATCTTGCCCTTGATATCGCTGGGCTTAGCCCATTTGACAATATTCTCAAAGGCGTTGATGGTATGGAAGCCGAGCACGTACTCTATGTAGATCGAAATCGGGCCAAGCGCCGACCAGCCGCAAAAATCAGGGCGGCAGCACGTTGTATCGTTCGTTTGCATGCCGGGGCGGTACCCCTCCGGCGCATAGCATTCCCAGATCGTATGCGGCTCATAGTGCGCATAGGTCTTTTGCATGTAATCAAAAATTCTCGTAGCAGCCTCGTGCGCATCTTCATACAGCCCATATTCGGCAAGACCCTTGAGCGTGGCGTAGGCGGTGGGCAGCCACATGGAGCCACGCCAATATTTCCCTGTCGGTGAATAGTCGCCATCCTTTTTGGAGAGGGAGAATACCGCCCAGATCCGCAGGATCCTTTAGGCGTGCGGCCATGGCAAGCGCTTGCTCGCGCGAGGCAATGCCGGCTGTCAGCGCCCAGTAGGAGGCAATTGTTACGACCTTGTAAAAATGATGGTCATTGCAATCAATATCGTAATAAAAGGCATCCTCATCATCCCAATACAGGGCATTGACAAGCTGCTTCTTTTCAAGAAATTTTTCTTGCCAGAGCGCTTCGTTTTCCAAATCCCCCAGCAGTGCGAACATGCGGGAAAGCAGCCGGGCAGAAAGCGCCTGCTGGCAGATCGCATCGATCCACAGCATATCCGGATTATTGGGGCGCTCTTTTTCACAGCAATCACCAATGCGCCCGCGCGGCGTGTTATCCATACCGGAGCGCCCACCCTCCCAGCGGTAGCCATTCTTTTCGCAGATCAGACAGCTTTCTGCAAAAACACCGGGAATCTCGCGCTTTTCATGCTGGCTCTCAAACCATTCGTAATGCCGCTGCAGCGACTGCTTTTCATACAGCAGCGCACGCAGATAGTCGCAATCACCATGGATCAGCGCGTTCTCATACTCGCCAAAGGCAAACAGAGGCGGGTTGTCAGCAATGTGCACCATAATATTGGTGGGCACACCGGGCGTGGCTTTCGTCCATACCGGCTCGTTTTCGGTAGGGGTGATCAGCGGGAGCGTTTTGCCGTGATGGAGCACCTCATAAAAGTTCTGAAGAGTCTCTACACCGGGAAAGACCTCCTGCGCGAATTTGCAGAACAGGCTCATAAAGCAGCTATCCCATATCCACACCTGCGTATCGCAAAAGGCCTCGTCCATATACGGGTTTTGCGGCATACCGGGAATATCGCGCACGTGGTCGCGCGCCAGCTCCCAGGCCTTGCTATAAAACGCCTCATATTCCGGATGCGCCTCCCATACAGGGCAAGGGAGGTAGCTTTTCCAATCGGGGGCATTAAAATTTTTGTTCATTTGCTCAGTTCCTTTTCTAGTATCGGAAAGGCCGCGGCGGGGGGCGGCGCCTTGGCCTTGGGGCCCCTGCCGCCCTGCCCCCGGGCGATCTCCTTAT
>JAZQVK010000265.1:0-6058 GCA_045631765.1 Eubacteriales bacterium | reverse complement strand
GCCTGTGCGGCGTGCTGATGGCGCTGCTCGTCTGCCTGCTGCTCTTCCCCGCTACCGCCCAGCACGGCACCGTGCAGATCGGGCAAATGACCTTTCGTTTCTGAGACACAAGATTTTTTGCCCCCTCTGAAGAGAACGGCAAAGAGATTGCCCGGCAAAGAGCCGAGCACCACTTTTTGTCATCCTGAGGGAGTGAAGCGACCGAAGGATCTTTTCGAGCGTAGCGAGAAACGCCTACCGATGTTACTCTCTGTTTCGCCTGGCGGCGAAAAGATCCTTCGCCGGAGGCTCAGGATGACAGATTGATTAAGATTGGCACAGGAGGAGCAAGCCCCTCCCCTACGGTGGTGCGTGCGGCATACCAACGTAGGGGGAGGCATTCTGCCCTCCCGCCCCACCGCCGCGAAGCGGCTCTCTCTTAGGCTCCCTCCGGGAGGGAGCTCCCGCATAGCGGGTGAAGGAGTACCGGGTAGTAACAATAGGCTGATAGATAAACGCTATTCCTGCTATGTTTCGTAAAACAAAGCAAACAAATAAACAAATACTTTATAGCAAATCTACATCAAAGAATACATTTTTACCTTCTGTATTCTCCCCTACCCGGTACTCCTTCCGTCAATGGCTAACGCCATTGCCACCTCCCTCTCGGAGGGAGGCTTCCATCGCCAGCCTTTTCTACCAAAATCTGCCTGTTGAAATAGAAATCCGGGAATTGCAACGCACAATTCCCGGATTTCTATTTTTCGTTTTTCGCTTGATGCTCTTTTACATAATTTCTCAACAACAGGTTAACAAACTGGGATAGAGAACGATCATCCTCTTCCGCGATCTTACGAATTTGTGCAAGAACATCCCCATCGATAGTAATACTAATTTTTTCCTTAAGCGGTTTCATACCTTCCAATTCTCTTTTCACCTCTTTTATAAGTATTCTATCAAATCACACCACTCAATCTTGACAAATCTTATAAAATAGCCTAAAATAGTATATATGCATATTTTATACTACTATCGAGGTCTTATATATGAAAATCGCTATTATTGGATCAAGAAACCTTATCATCGATCATTTAGAGGACTACATCCCAAAAGAATGTACAGAAATCGTCTCAGGCGGTGCAAAGGGAATTGATGCCTGTGCGGCGGCGTATGCACAAAAAAACGGGTTGCTGCTAACCGAATTTTTCCCCGATTACCGCCGCTATGGAAAGGGGGCACCTCTTAAGCGCAATCGGCAGATCGTTGATTATGCAGATGCCGTTTATGCCTTTTGGGATCAAGCATCACACGGCACGAAATCCGTGATTGACTATTGCAAAAAGACGGGAAAGCCTTGCACCGTCATTCTCATCAAAACGTAAAAATCCGGGAATTGCGATCTGCAATTCCCGGATTTTGCTTATTCTTTTTCTTCCGGCGGCAGCTCGCCCTGCTTTTTTACGCGCAGCGAGCAGATCGGGATGCCCTGCGAGGAGAAATTAGTCTCGTACTCGGTCATCACGTTGCCCTCTGCCTCGGGCGTGGCGTGAAAATCGCGCGTGACAAAATAGGGCGCAAGACCAAGCGCCTCCAGTTCCTCCAGCGTGAAATCAAAGAGACCGGTATTATCGGTCTTTAGCCACAGCTCTCCGCCCTCGCGCAGCAAGGCCCAATAGAGGCGCAAAAAGCCGCGGTGTGTCAGGCGACGCTTGGCGTAGCCCTTTTTCGGCCACGGGTCGCTGAAGTTCAAATAAATGCGCGACAGGCTGCCGGGGGCAAAATAGGCGCCTAAATCGGCCGCGCCACCAAGAATAAAGCGCAGGTTATCCGGCCGCCCATCCTTTTCGCGCTCAGCGCGCTCGGCGGCCAGCACCATCACGTCGTTTACCCGCTCCATGGCGTAAAAATTCACATCCGGCCAGGCCTTGGCCATCCCGCATGCAAAGCCGCCCTTACCGCAGCCAACCTCTAAGTGTAATTCGCCCGGGCGGTGGAAATCCGCCTCGGCCGAGGTGATCGGCTTTTCCGGCTTCTCACAAAGCAGATGCGAGCAGGCTGCCAGGCGGCTGGCGCCGTTTTTCTTTTTTCTCATTCGCATAGGTAGATACCTCTTTTTATGATCTGCTCTATTTTACCACACAAAACAGAAAAAGTCAAAAATATTCTGCACTTTTATTGACAAAATATGAAAAAAGGTATATACTGCTTGCAGGTGCTTACATTCTGCACCTTGGGAGGTCATCATGTCTAACAAGAAAAACGGTGTCATCATCGGCTATGGCCACATGGGCGGATGGCACGTCAACCATTATTTGAAGAGCGACGTTGTCAATCTGGCGGGCATTTACGATATCGACCCGGCCAAGATCGAAAAGGCACAGGCAAACGGCATCAACACCTACCCCTCGTTTGAGGCGGTGCTGGCTGACCCCGCCGTTGACTTTGTTCTGATCGCTACACCGAACGAATTTCATAAGCCGCTGGCCATTGCTGCCCTGCAGGCAGGCAAGCACGTGATTTCCGAAAAGCCGGTCACCCTCTCCTCGATCGAGCTACAGGAGATGATCGACGCTGCGAAGGCCGCCGGCCGCGTGTTCTCCGTTCACCAGAATCGCCGCTGGGATTGCGACTACCTGATGATGAAGGAGGTCTACGCAAGCGGTGATATGGGTGAGGTAACCTCTATCGAATCGCGCTACCACGGCTCGCGCGGGATACCCGGCGACTGGCGCGCGCAAAAGGAGCACGGCGGCGGCATGATCTACGACTGGGGCGTTCACCTGATCGACCAGATGGTAGGCATTGTTTACGATCGCGAGATCGAGCGTGTTTCCTGCTACTGCCACCACATTACCAACTTTGAGGTAGACGATGGCTTTAAGCTGGATCTGTACTACACCGGTGGTCTGGTTGCCCGCATTGAGGTAGGCACATCGAACTTCATTGCCCTGCCCCGCTTTTATATGACGGGCACGAACGGCGGCGCCGTTGTTGACAACTGGCAGGATAACTGCAAGGTCGTTTGCTGCAAGAACTGGGATGAAAAGGACGTAAAGCCGGTGGTGACCCCCGGTGGTCTGACCCGTACCATGGCCCCGCGTGATGAAAAGACGGTTAGCACGCACGAGATCCTGCGCCCGGAGCCGGACGTGCACGACTACTACCGCAACCTTGTACGCGCGATGGACGGCAAGGAGGAGCAGTACGTGACCCACGCCCAGATGCTGTACGATATGCGCATTATGGAGGCGGCCTTTGAATCTGACCGTCTTGGCCAGCCGGTAGAATTCGGC
The DNA here is from genome assembly GCA_045631765.1 of Eubacteriales bacterium. Taxonomy (GTDB): domain Bacteria; phylum Bacillota; class Clostridia; order Oscillospirales; family CAG-272; genus UBA1740. The sequence continues at coordinate 2,786 of JAZQVK010000265.1, read as the reverse complement.
TTTAAGCGTGATTTTGGTACATACGCAGTTCCCGACTATAAAAAGCAATAAAATAAAAGCAAGCACCGGCGTTCGTTGAACGCCGGTGCTTGCTTTTATTGTTTGGGTGGCAGCTCGAACCAGAAGCGGCTCCCTTCACCCACCCGGCTCTCAACACCGTAGCGGGCGTGGTGCAGCTCTAAAATGCCGCGCACGATCGAAAGGCCGAGGCCGCTGCCGATCACGCTGCGTTATGCTACGCATCTACCGCACACGCACGATGCGGTGTGCATCTGCCGTAATAGAAAGCGGCGGGCGCGGCGTGCCGCCGCGGGCAAGGCGGACAGCCTCCATGCCGTCCGCGGCCTCATCAGCCGTATAACCCTCGTATTCCGCATACTTGCGTATCAGCATACGAATGGGTGCTTCATCATCCACGATCAAAGGCCTTGCCAAAAAAAAGCCCTTCTTTACAGTGCAGATTTATTCGACGTGGGGCCGTATTCGTGCACGGTAATGGTAAATTCGAGCGGGATACGGATATAGCTGTATCCGTGGCGCTCATAGCGCTCGACCTGGATGACCATGGTGTCCCCCACCTTTTTACCGGCGATCACTTTGCGTAGATTGGCGATCGAGGTGATCACGGTGCCATCTGCCGAATAGAGCATATCGCCATTCTGAATGGTCTGGCCGCCGGTCAGCTCATCGTTATAATCGTACGCAAGGATCGTTAGCCCGGAGGAGGATTCCTCATAAGACAGGCCGAGATAAGGCCGGCCGGAAACGTAGCCCTGCGAATAGAGCTGCTTATACACCCCAACGGCATCCGAGATCGGAATAGCAAAGCCAATACCCTCTACCGAAGCGCGGGCGGATTTGGCATTCACGATGCCGATCAGCTCACCGTACATATTGAACAAGCCACCGCCAGAGTTTCCGGGGTTGACGGCCGCATTGGTCTGCAGCAGGGTCATGGGTATGCCCTCTACCATTACCCTGCGCCCTAACGCGCTGATAATACCGTTAGAAACCGAGCCACCCAGCTTACCAAGCGGGTTACCGATGACGATCACCTCTTCACCCACGGCCAGATAAGACTTATGCGTAGCATTGCTCTTGGCGGCGGCAGCGGGCAGCTTGGCTGCCGACAGACCGGTAGCGTTGATCTTCAAAAGTGCCAGGTCAGACCAGCTATCCTCACCGTATATCTCGGCGGTGTATTCCTTGCCGTTGGTCAGTGCTACGGTAATAGTGCCGGCACCGCTGATCACGTGGGCGCAGGTCAAGATCAGCCCATCCTCAGACAAAATAACGCCACTGCCGGCGCCACTTTGCACGTAATCACCGTAATAAGCAGAGGTAATCATCGTCTCGGTGCGGATCTCGACTACGGTATCCTGCACGTCCGCCACCACGGCGGGAATAGACTGGGGGCCGTATTCGGTGGGGTCACGCTCAATCACGTTCAGCACCACGTCGCCACGGTTAAGGCCGTTCTGCGTCCCATTTCCCTCACCCGGCGCCGGCGTATCGTTCCCGGGGCCAACTGTTTCATTCAGCCCCGGCAGAGGGCCTAAGCCATAGCGGCCGAAGGCGGCACCGCCGAAGAAGGAGGCGACCAAGAGTGCCACGGCAAGCACCGAGCACAAAACAGCAACGCGTGCGCGGCCTGTGCGCGGCTTCTCACGCTTCTCCTCGCGGTGAATGTGATAGCCCATCGAGGAATACGGATTATATGAGCTACCATAGGGATTGTAATTGTTGCCAGGCGTATAGGAAACAGAGGGCGGCGCCTCTTCTTCCTGCACGGCAGGTGCCTCTTGCTCATCAAGCATCTCTTGGGCAGCAGACTCCTCTTGGGTAGCGGTGGACTGCTCTGCATCGGCGGGCTGCTCTACCTCTACCTCGACCAATGGCGTAACGGGGATATCTACCCGGTCTGCCTGGGTCTCGTTTATGTCAGAATTGGTATTCTCGCCCTGCTCGGGGCGAAGATCGTCATAGGTTGCCATAAAAAGTCCTCCTTACTTTGTTGGTAACAGTATACTCCCTGTATGTGACGGTTTTATGAAGAGAGCGACAAGTTTTGCTGAATTTTAGAAATTCTTCCCGTTTTTTTCACGGTCAAGATAGTCCTGCAGGATGATCTGGGCAGAGAGCGTATCGACCACACTTTTTCTCTTTTTACCGCCGGTGCCGGTGCCCTGTAGATAGCGGTGTGCCTCGCAGGTAGAGAGGCGCTCGTCAGAAAAATCGATCGGGATATCCGTCTCGGCCTTCAAAAGCTCAACAAAGGCGCGAACCGCCTCGGCACGAAAGCCCTCGCTGCCATCCATATTTTTCGGTAGACCGACAATGATGCGCACCACACCCTGCTTTTTTGCCTCGGCGGCTACGTACTGCGCCGTGTGGCGCATACCACCGGGCGAGACCTGGCCAATGCCGCCGGCCAGATAGCCGCTGATATCCGAAACGGCAAGGCCGGTACGCACGTCTCCGTAATCAACGCCAAGATAACGGCCATGCACTTTTCCTTCTAACATTGTATCTCCTCCATGCCGGAACTATACGCGGCTTTTTCTACACGTTTTCAATAATTATAGCAAAGAACCGCTCCTCTGGCAAGTACATTCTACAATTTTCTTGACAAATGGCCTGAATTTTGGTAAACTATGGGCAGAAAACGAGAGGAAAAAGCCATGACGACTGATCTGTTCCGCTGCCCCCATTGCGGCGCCCCACTCACCGCGAGGGATGGCAGCTATCTATGCCCTGCCCGCCACACCTTTGATATCGCGCGGCAG
>JAZQVK010000264.1:0-9716 GCA_045631765.1 Eubacteriales bacterium | reverse complement strand
TATGGCTTCGATAAGCTCTTTATTATCGTTAGATAGCTTTTGATTTTCTTCACGAACATGAGCATTTATGCTTTCTAATTCCTTGTTTTTTTCAAATATCCTGCCAGCAGAGAGTGTGACATCCCTATAATACGTATCTCTTTCCTGAAGAGCTTTTTTTAGTTTAGAGGGTGTGTTATTAATCCTGATGAAGCGATCTGTATCCAGCGTATCAAAAACTGCGACAGACATTTTTAAACTTTTTTCATCTTTACAGTCTCTTTTATCCCCCTTTGGCCACTCGGGAATTCCCCCATATGATGTGAGAGCTCAGACCGGTGAACTCTCAATGGAGCTGGTGAACGGAGTCGAACCATCAACCTGCTGATTACAAATCAGCTGCTCTGCCATTGAGCCACACCAGCATATCTGGCCTTCAACGAATGATATTATACCACGCTATTTGGAAAATGTCAAGCCCTATTTTCAAAAAAATGAAAAAAACTTTTCGCCGGGAGCAGGGAAAGCCCCCGGCGAAAAAGCGCTTTTAGGAAATAGAATATTTGTGCTCTACCTCGCTATTCAAAACGGCGCACATGTGCAGCGTATAGAGGAAGTAGATGCCGCACAGGGCAAATACGACCAGCCAAAACCAGCCGTACACCGGCAGGATCACACCGCCCATTACCTCGCCGGCGCCGTCTGCCGCGCCCTGCTTATACCGCTCGGTGATCCGGCGCAGGAACACGTCTGCCGTGGTGGCAGCCGATGCCAGGGTGCCAAGGGCGGCCATGACCACCGCCTTGCGGCAGAGAGCCTTGTGCAGGGGGAGGTGGGAGGAATAGTTGTGAACGTTATCGGCCCGGTAGCCGGTCTCCTCGCGAATCAGCGCGCACAGCATGCAGCAGATTGCCACACATAGGGCACCAACCAGCACCGTCTCTAAGACCGAGAAGGTGGAAAGCGAGCCATACAGCCCGTCCGCTTCTACAATGCGGCCAAGTGCCTCGTAGCTGTAGTGCATAAAAAAGATATGGCGCATGCAGTAGGTAGCCACCGATACCGGCAGCGTAAGGCAGGCAGCCACCAGCGCAATGCTTGCCTCACGGGTGACCAGCGGGCGCAGCAGCAGGGCGGCAATGCCCAGCAGCAGAATGCCAATGGCATCCGGCAGGTAATTGATGCCGTCCAGCACCGCGTCGATCATAAAGAAGGCACCAAGCGAGAGGCACCAGGTGGCATAGCGCACGCGCTTCATCCGCTCGCCACCTCGCAGGGGGAGACTCTCCTCGCGCAGGTCACCTAACAGCTTTCCAAGCGCCTCATCCCGCCGCAGCGCGCGGCAAAGAGGTATAAAGCCAATGAGAAAACCAATGCCAAAGCCCAGCCCGATCACAAAGGCAAATAGTGTAAGCATGGGGCGGAAGGATGCGATATCCCGCCCGGTGGCGGTCACCGAGCCCAGCATATCGTAGCTGGAGAGTAGGGAAAACTCCGGCAGAACCGCCAAGACCAGCTTGGCGGGCAGGGCTATGTAGGCCGCCTGGCGTGCCTTGGCCAAGCAGGAGGCTTGGCGGTATGACGGCGTAGCAACGATCGAATCAATGCCGTACCGCTCGGCTAAGTAATCCATACCGGCAAACAGCTCACGCAGGAAGGGGAAGAGCCAGATCAGCTCTACCACCGTAAAGGAGAAGCATACCAGCGTAAACATCACGCGCTGCCGCTCGTCTCCGGCGGCAAAGGCACTTACCCAAAGATAAGAGGGCGCTTTTAAGGCGGTGACAAGCAATAGCTTCTTTGCCTGCCTGATGGCGCTGTCAAAATGCGGCACAAGCGATGAAACGCCGTGCAGGGCACCTATGATGCATAAGTAAGCGATAAAATCCGGCAGAACGTCCAGCGTAGAGATAAAGGGGTTTGCGAGCAGAATGGCGGCCACCAGCAAAAGCCCCGGCCGCAGAATGCGGGTGTGATGCTTCATTGTTTGGTACCCCCCTTGTCGTTTTTGTGCTTTGCGCGGTATTTTTCCTCACGCTTGCGATAGATATCGGCCAGCGCCTTCTTTTTTTCTTCCTGTGCCGCTTCCTCACGCTTGTCCATCTTTTCGTTCAGCTCGTCTAAAAAGCCGATGCCGGTCTTTTTGCGCTTCATATCTAAATCCTCCGGCATGCAGATCCACATATAGCAGGAGTAGATCAGCATGGCGTTCAGTACCGTGGCGATCAGGCGGCAGAGCAGCACCGGCACAAAGGCGTGCACGGAGGCCGCAATAAACCAATCAGCCCCGATAGGCAGGGAAAAGAAGAGGTAGGCGAGATAGGCAATGGCAGAAAAAACCAGGTTGCGCCGCGCGCGGTAGACCAGCTTGGGTAGCTCTGTCTCCTTCGCCAGCGCACAGATGCCGCAGAGCAGCCGCCAGGTAAACAGTAGAAGCGCCGCCGGCATCATGATGGAAAACGGCATGCTGATGGCATCAAACTGCGCCTGGCGCAAGAGGCTCAGCATCCGCAAAAGCTCTAACACGAACGAGCAAAGTGAGAGCAGCAGCGTGGGCCACAGAAGGAGGTAGGCCTCCTTCAGCGGGCGGTTAAAGCGGCTAAGTGACAGCATGCCGCGCAGCATCAGCACCACGGCGATCGGCATGGTGAGTGCGCTATAGACCAAAAAGTTCAAGCTGATGACGTAGCCTAAGAATAAATAGCCAAAGCCCATGGTCAATCCTCGCTCTTGCCGGCGCCACAGCAGCGCTTATAGCGCTTGCCGCTGCCGCAGGGGCAGGGGGAGTTGCGGCCGATCTGCACGCCGTTTGCGGTGCGCACTACCTTGCCGCGTGCCGGGGCATTTCCTTCGCCCGAGGTTTCTAACGGGTTGGCCGTCTGTACGCGAACGACCTTTTCCTGCGGCACCACCGAAAGCAGGCGGCGCGCGGTGGTATCGCGAATGTCGGCCACCATCTCCTCAAACATCTGCATACCGCCAATGCGGTATTCGTTGACCGGGTTGCGCTGGGCATAGGCGTTGAGCGAGATGGAATCACGCAAATCATCCATGGCGTCGATGTGGTCCATCCACTTCTCATCTACCGTGCGCAGCAGCACGGCACGCTCTACCTCGCGCATCTGCTCGGCACCAAAGAGCTCGTCCTTGCTCTGGTAGATCTCCAGCGCGCGAGCGATCAGCTCCTCGCGCATGGCGGCAATCTCCTTGTGCGAAAGGGCAGCAGCCTCCTCCTCGGTAAAGCGATAGGAATCCGACCGGCAAAGCGTACCCATAAAGTGCTGGCGAAGCTCGTCAAAGCTGCGCTCGTCATCGGTGATAAAGGTATCAAAGGCCGCGCCTACCGAATCGGTGATCATGCCGGTCAGCGTGCCGCGCAGGTCAGCATCGTTCAGCACCTCGCCGCGCTGCTTGTAGATAATGTTACGCTGCTGGTTCATCACGTCGTCATAGGTCAGCACGTTTTTACGGCGGGTGAAGTTGATGCTCTCGATCTTCTTCTGCGCGCCCTCGATGGTGCGGGTGATCAGCCCCATCTCCAGCTGCAGGTCACCGTTTTTATCGTTATTGATCAGGGAAAGAACGCTGGAATTGGCAAACAGCCGCATCAGATCGTCCTCAAACGAGATATAGAACTTGGATTCACCCGGGTCGCCCTGGCGGCCGGCACGGCCGCGCAGCTGGTTATCAATGCGGCGGCTCTCATGCCGCTCGGTGCCCAGGATATACAGGCCACCCGCCGCGCGAACACGGTCAGCATCCGGTGCGATCTCCTCGCGGCAGGCGCGTAATGCATCGGCAAAGACGCGGCGAGCCTGTAGGATCTCCTCGTCCTCTGTGGTGGCGGAGCTGATGGCAGCGGCGATCATCTCGGGGCTGTAGCCCTCCTCGCTCATGCGCTGCTTGGCCATATATTCAGCGTTGCCGCCCAGCATAATGTCGGTACCACGGCCGGCCATGTTGGTGGCGATGGTAACTGCGCCCCATTTGCCCGCCTGGGCAACGATCTCGGCCTCGCGCTCGTGGAACTTGGCGTTCAGCACCACGTGGGGGATCCCCTCACGGCGAAGCATGTTAGAAAGCTCCTCGGATTTATCAATGGCTACCGTGCCCACCAGGACGGGCTGCCCCTTTTCGTGGCAGGTGCGGATCTGCTCTACGATTGCCTTCAGCTTCGCCTCACGGCGGAAGAACACGGCATCATTCTGATCCTTGCGGATCATAGGCAGGTTGGTCGGCACCTCTACCACGTCAAGCGAATAGATCTCGCGGAACTCCTGATCCTCAGTCAAGGCCGTACCCGTCATGCCCGAGAGCTTTTTGTACATACGGAAATAGTTCTGGAAGGTGATCGAGGCCAGCGTGCGGTTCTCGGCCGCAACCTTGACGTGCTCCTTTGCCTCAATGGCCTGGTGCAGGCCGTCGGAATAGCGGCGCCCCGGCATCAGGCGGCCGGTAAAGGCGTCTACGATAATGACCTGATCGTCCTTCACTACGTACTGCACGTCGCGCTTCATCAAGCCGTAGGCACGAATGGCCAGGTTGATGTGGTGCACGATGGTGGCGTTCTCGGGGTCGGAGAGGTTTTCAATATTGAAATATTCCTCCACGCGGCGAACACCGTTCTTGGTCAAGAAGGCGGAATGTGCCTTCTCGTCTACCACGTAGTCCTCCTCGTACTGGTCGTTGGCCTTTTTATCATCCGTCTCGCGGATCACCTTTTTGCTCAGCCGGCGTGCCAGCACGTCTGCCTTTTCATAAAAATCGGTAGATTTGGTGCTATTGCCCGAAATGATCAGCGGCGTGCGCGCCTCGTCAATCAAAATCGAGTCTACCTCGTCCACAATGGCAAAGAAATGCCCGCGCTGCATCATCTGTGAGCGGTAGATCACCATGTTATCACGCAGGTAGTCAAAGCCAAATTCGTTGTTGGTGCCGTAGGTAATGTCAGCCTGGTAGGCGGCACGCTTTTCTTCAGCCGGCTGGCGGGGAACCACCAGGCCGGTGGTCATACCGAGGAAGCTGTATACACGCCCCATCTCCTCGCTGTCTCGGCGGGCAAGATAATCATTCACCGTTACCACGTGCACACCCTTGCCCGGCAGGGCATTCAGGTAGGCGGGAAGGGTCGCCACCAGCGTTTTACCTTCGCCCGTCTTCATTTCGGCAATGCGCCCCTGGTGCAGCAAAATACCGCCCAGCAGCTGCACGTGAAAGGGCCGCTTGCCCAGCACGCGATGGTCTGCCTCGCGCACGGCGGCAAAGGCGTCCGGCAGCAGGTCGTCCAGCGTCTCGCCGGCGGCCAGGCGGGCGCGCAGCAGCGCGGTCGTGCCGCGCAGCTCCTCGTCGGTCTTTTCGGCATATACCGGGCCAAGCGCCTCGATCCTCTCTGCGATCGGTTCAATTTTCTTGATCTGGCGCTGGCTGTATGTTCCAAACAGCTTTTCCGTTAATTTCATCGTATAGACGGTACCGGGGGTACCCCTCCTGTCTCCCTGCCGCGAAACCGGCAGAGCACATATTATCTATTTTATTATACATGAAAGTAAGTACAAATACTATAATAATTTGTAAAATTTTTGTCTTTGTTGCCGTTCTTGCTTGACGAAAGAGGCGTTTGGGTGTAAAATAAAGCATCAAACGAATAAGGAACGCATCATGCAAAAGATCAATATTGTTCTCTACCAGCCCGAAATCCCGCAAAACACCGGCAACATTGCCCGCACCTGCGCTGCCACGGGAGCTGCCTTGCATCTCATTCGCCCGCTTGGCTTCGTGATTGACGATCGCCACCTGAAGCGCGCCGGGCTTGACTATTGGGATAAGTTAGATATCACCTATTACGAAAACGCCGATGAATTTTTTGAAAAGCACGGCGATCAGCCGCTCTATTGCTTCAGCACCAAGGCGCCGCGCTCGTATACCGCCGTCACCTACCCGGATGAGGTGTGGCTGGTCTTTGGACCGGAGAGCCGCGGTCTGCCGGAGGATATCATCCGCCGCTATGGCGAGCGGGCTGTGCGCATCCCTATGCGCCCCAACCTGCGTAGCCTCAATCTTTCCAATTCGGTGGCCGTAGCCGTATACGAGGTGCTGCGGCAGGGTGATTTTGCCGGCCTTTTGGATGTCGGCGCACCCACTACCTTTTCTTGGTAACGATCTTCTTGTGCATATTCCGCCGCCTTTTGTGATAGGATAAAAGAAAAACAAAAAGCGGAGGCCACCATGAACGAGAGCATACAGCCCGTCCTACTGGGAGCAGATTTGAACTGTTACAGCATGGTACGGGCTTTTTTTGCGGCTTACGGCATCTCCTCGGTGGCGTATGGGCAGGCGGCGCTTGGTGCCACGCAGCATTCTCGCTATATCCAATTTACCGAGGTGCCCTCGCTTGGTAAGCGAGACGTGCTTCTTGCTTGCCTTGCACGGCACAAAAAGAATCTGGCACCCGGTAAGCGTGCTATGCTGATTCCTTGCACGGATGAATATACTCGTCTGCTGATTGAGGAGTGGGAGCGGCTTTCTGCTGCTTATCTCCTTCCCGTGCCGCCGGCATCGGCGCTGCCGCTGCTTGAAAAGGATGCCTTTTACGCCGTCTGCCAAGCGCAAGGCATCCCCTATCCCGAAACGGTGGCGGTTTCCTCTATGCCGTCTCTTTCTGCCATTCGTGAGGCAGGGGAGCGATTAGGGTATCCCTTTATCATCAAGCCCTCCTCCTCGGTCGATTATTGGCACCACCCCTTTGCGGGGATGGAGAAGGTGTACCTCGCGCATAATAAAAACGAGGCGGAATGTGTGTTGGCCGGCATATTCGGCTCCGGCTACCCGGGCAAGGTGCTGCTACAGCGCTATATTGCCGGTGGTGATAGTGCTGGGTACGTGCTAACGGTGTATATCGACCGCCACGGCGTGCCACGCATGCGTGCCTGCGGTCGTGCGCTGCTGGAGGAGCATACCCCCTGCGGAAAGGGGAATTATGCCGCGCTGGTAACGGCGCCCATCCCCCCGATCGCCGAGCCGCTTTGCCGCTTGCTTGCCACGGTTGATTATCGCGGCTTTGCGAATTTTGATTTGCGGCAGGACGAGCGAGATGGCCGCTTCTACGTGCTGGAACTGAACCCTCGTCTTGGCCGCAGCAACTATTTTCTCACCGCCGGCGGAAAGAATCCTGCCGCCCTGATGGTAGAGGATCTTGCACAGCAAAAGCAGCTAAAAACCGAAGATATGAGCAAGCAGGTGCTGTTTCGCACCATCCCTTTTTCAACCGTTTGGCATTATACGGAGCAGGATGAGGATGCACTTCTTGCGCGGCAATTACACAAAAACGGGCAGGATGCCTGCCCGTTTTACGATAAAAACGATCTTGCCGCCAACCCGCTGCGCGCGCTTTACGTATGGGAGCATATGCGGCGGCAAAAGCAAAAATTTCACCATTACTGCACACGTATGAGATAGGGGTGGCGATGGCTAAAACAGGTATGACGCTTGGCATTCTTGGTGGCTGTGGCCCGGCGGCCGGTGCCCATTTTTATAGCAGGCTGGTTGCCCTGACAAAGGCAGAGGGCGACCACGGTCACGTCGACGTGCTGCTCACCGGCCGTGCCTCCACGCCGGATCGCACGGCGTATTTGCTTGACGGCGGTGAAAATCCGGCCACTTATCTTGCGGCAGATGCAAAAATCCTGCAAAACAGTGGTGCGGATCTTCTGGTTCTTCTCTGCCATACGGCGCACGCCTTTCTTGCCGATATCCGGGCGGCTGTTTCGATTCCCGTGCTGGATATGGTGTCGCTTACAGTAGACTATGCTGCCGCACGGGGGCTAACCACGCTCGGTATTCTTTCCACACAGGGTACCCATCACGCCCGCCTTTACGACCGTGCGGCAGCACCGTACGGCATGCACGTGATGTACCCGGCACCTGAAACACGCATGCTCGTGCAAAGCTGCATTTACGGCTTCTTAAAGCAGGGCAGACAGGATGGCGGTGCCGCCATTCGCACCGCCTGTGCCGACCTTGGTGCACGCGGCTGCCCGGCGGTGGTGCTGGCCTGCACCGAGCTTTCTTTGCCGATTGCGCAGCCGCACGCGCCGCTTTATTACCGTAGAAGGGCGCCCATTGCCTTTTTGCCGCAGGCGCTGATCGACCCGCTTGAAATTCTCGCACGCCGCGCCATTACCCTATGCGGCAAACAAGTCAAGGAGGAGGAACAGGATGCTGCTGCGTTCTTTGCTTGCGGCTCTGCCCGCTGTCAGGCTGCCGGAAACCGGCATGGATGAGGAGATTGATACCATCGTCAGCGATTCAAGGCAGGCCGGCTCGCGCATGCTGTTTGTGGCGCAGCGCGGGCCGGAGCAGGATGGCCACGCTTACGCGCGGCAGGCCTATGACCGTGGCTGCCGTGCCTTCGTTTGCGAGTATCCGCCCTCACTGCCGCCGGATGCCGCCGTTGCCTACGTGCCGGATAGCCGTAGCGCCCTGGCTGCTCTTGCCGCCAAGCTATACGGGTATCCGGCGCACCGCCTGACCCTCGTCGGCATTACCGGCACCAAGGGAAAGACCACCACCGCCATGATGATCTATCATCTCTTAACCTGCCTTGGTATTCCTGCCGGGTATATTGGCTCGGGGGGCGTGCAGTATGCCGGTATGCAGGAGAAAACGGAGAATACAACGCCATCTGCCTTGGAACTTCACCGGTTTTTTTCGGAAATGTGCCGTACCCACGTACGCGTTGTTGTGATGGAGGTATCCTCCCAGGCTATCGTCTGGCAAAGAATAGCGGGGCTTACCTTTCCCATTTGTCTTTTTACCAACCTGGCCTCAGATCACATCGGCGAGGGAGAGCACCCGGATTTTGCGCACTACCGTGATGCCAAGGCGCGCCTGTTTTCCGACTATGGGTGCGCGACCATGATCACCAACATTGATGACGAATCCGCCAGTTATATGGTGGCAGACTCTACCGCCAATCGCATCGTCACCGTCTCCTGCCAATGCAGAGAGGCGGCGCTGTTTGCCACTCGTATACGGCCAACGCGGCAAGGGGAGGCTTACGGCACGTCCTTTTTGCTATGCACCGAGGCTGAGGGCGAGATCCCCGTTTCCATCGGCCTGCCGGGGGAATGTAACGTCAGTAACGCGCTGCTGGCGCTTTCTGCCGTGCAGGCCTATTTGCAGGAATATCAGCCGGCCGCTGACGCGCGATTGCGCAGCTTGGCGCCGCTGCTTTCTGATCTGCGCATCCCCGGCCGCTTTGAGCCGGTAAAAACCGTGCAGCCCGGGGTAGATTATCTTATCGACTACGCGCACAACGGCTATAGCCTGCGCGCCGCGCTCACCGCCCTGCGCGCCTATTCGCCCGGGCGGCTGGTCTGCCTCTTCGGCTCTGTGGGGGCACGCACCTATTCCCGCCGCACCGAGCTGGGCGAGGCCGCCTGCGAGGCAGATTTTTGCATCGTTACCACCGACAACCCAGGTATCGAGCCGCCAGAGGATACCATGCGCGAGATCTGCCGCGTGCTGGAGGAGCATGGGTGCCCGTATATCGCCATCCCGGATAGGGAGCAGGCCATTCGCTACGCGGTCATGCATGCCCACCCGGGAGATCTGATCCTGCTGGCCGGCAAGGGGCATGAGGATTACCAGCTGATCGGGGAGGTAAAGACCCCGTTTTCTGAGCGCAAGCTCCTGCTTGCCGCCGCCGAGGAGGCCGTGCCGGTGGTATAACAAAAGAG
>JAZQVK010000263.1:0-2752 GCA_045631765.1 Eubacteriales bacterium | reverse complement strand
CGGGTGACACCATCATCATGGGCACAAAAGGCTCGGTAAGAGTTCCCTCAACCGAATGCTGGAACGGCAGCATCGGCGGCCCGCTGAAGATTTACCACGAGGTAGCAGGCTCCTCTGTATGCACCGAAATCCCCATGCTTCCGAGCGATGGTGACAAGAACTTCTACAACAAGCTGCGTGGCTTCTTAGATGCCATCAAGGAGGGCGGCGTAGCACCCGTTCCCGCCCGCGAGATCCTGTACAACCAGGCTATCATCGACGGCATCGTTCAGTCCAGCAAGCTCGGCCACGAGATCAAGATCGAAATTCCCGAAATTTGAGGTAGATACGAATGAAGAAATTCAAGGTCGGACTTCAGTTGTATAGCGTCCGTGACCAGATGGAAAAGGACATGGAGGGCACGCTGAAGGCCGTCAAGGAAATGGGATATGACTACGTAGAGTTCGCCGGCTATTTCGGCAAGAGCGCAGAAGAGATCCGCGCGCTGCTGGATAAGTACGGTCTGACCTGCATTTCCGTTCACCAGGGCCTCGATTTCTACGAGGAGGGCGGCCAGAGCGCTGCCGAGTACATTAAGACGCTGGGTGCCAAATTCTCTGCCATTCCGTGGTATGCAGCTGAAAAGCTGGCAGGCTCTGAGGCTTGGGAGGATACCAAGGCGCTCTTCATCCGCTGCGGCGAGCTGCTGAAGAAGAACGGCATTCAGATGCTCTACCACAACCATGATTTTGAGTTTGTGAAGGTAGACGGCAAGTACAAGCATGACTACCTGATGGAGGAGATCGCACGCGACCTTCTCAAGCCCGAGTTCGATACCTGCTGGGTACGCTACGCAGGCGAGGATCCGTGTAAGTATCTTGACCTGTACGCCGGCGATGTTGAGGTTCTTCACCTGAAGGATTTCACCTGCAAAAAGCTGGCAAACGGCCCGGCCTACGCACTGATCGACGCCGCAGGTAACCCCATCAAGGCCACCTCGAAGGAAGAAAACGAATTCCGCTTCCGCCCTGTTGGCCAGGGCATGCAGGACTTCCCTGCTATCCTTGCCGCTGCAGAAAAGGCCGGCACGGAATACATCATCGTAGAGCAGGATCAGACCTACGAGCTGCCCTCGTTAGAGGCAGTCCGTCAGAGCCGTGAGTATCTGCGCTCTATCGGCCAATAACACGCGAGCCGGTGCTATGCACCGGCTCCTTTTATGTTGTATTTTGCCACTCAAATTGTGGTAAAATTCGGCATATTCGCCGTGCTTTTGTTGCATTTTCTATCTTTTGTTGTTATAATGAAGATACAAAACAGCCCGTGCTGCCAGGCACGGCAAAAAAAGGAGTTTGCTATGATCATCGAACAGAGAATTAAGAATTTCGAGCGCTTGGGCATGGGCGTATTCGTTCACTTCGGCGCCTATAGCGTCATCGGCCGCGGCGAATGGTCGAAGCTCAGCTGCCAGATCCCGTGGGAAGAATACATGAAGGCGGTAAAGTCCTTCAATCCCGATCCCTGCTGGGCAAAAGAGCTGGCCGCCACCGCCAAGAAGGCCGGTGCGCGCTACATTACGCTGACCACCCGCCATCACGATGGCTTCTCGCTTTACGATACCAAGGGGCTAAACGATTATGATGCACCGCACGTCTGCGGCCGCGATCTGGTTGCCGAGTTTGTAGAGGCCTGCCGTGCAGAGGGGATCATCCCCTTCTTCTATCACACCCTACTTGACTGGCACGAGGAGCACTACGATGCCGACTTCCCCACCTACCTGCAATACCTGCGCAACAGCGTAGAGCTGCTGTGCACCAACTATGGCAAGATCGGCGGTATTTGGTTTGACGGTAAGTGGAACAAGCCGAACGAGGACTGGGAGGAGGATGCGCTGTACAGCATGATCCGCTCTCACCAGCCGGATGCCATGATCATCAACAATACCGGGCTGCACGATCGTGGCGCGCTTGGCCACATCGAGCTGGACAGCGTGACCTTTGAGCGCGGCAGACCCCAGCCGCTGAACATGGCCGATTCGCCCAAGTATATCGCCAGCGAAATGTGCCAGGTATTTGGCGACCATTGGGGCTATGCCGAAATGGATCTGAACTTCAAATCCACCGCCGAGATCATTCGCGATCTCATCACCTGCCGCCGCTTCGGCTCCAACTTCCTCATCAATGTTGGCCCGATGGGCAACGGTCTGCTCCGCCCGATCGAAAAGGCCTCGCTTGAGGTGCTTGGTCAGTGGGTCGACGTAAACGGCGCGATCCTGCCTGCCATGCCGGCAAGCATCACCACCAACAACGAAGGCAGCTTCGTTTTGCAAAATGGCGACACCTACTACCTGGTATGCGATCACCTTTCTATGGCTGGCGACATCAACGTAGCGTTGGCCGGTGGCGCAACCGATAACACCGTTCACTTCTGCCCTGGCAAGAAGATCGCCGCCATGACCTGGCTGGATGACAACACCGCCGTTGATTTCCAGCAGGAAGAGGGCAACACCGTCACCCTGACGCCCAAGCCCTTTGGCTACGGCCGCAACCTCGTCGTTCGCGTGGCGAAATTCACGCTTGCCTAACCATCTAATATTTCATAATCTCGGCCTGCGTTTCTGCGCAGGCCGGGATTGCTTTATACATGGCTGTTTGTAATACCATAATGATTTTTTATAAAAAATACAAACAAAAGCAGTATTGGCGAAAGCCAATACTGCTTTTCTATTCCCCCCGGGAGAATGTCTTGGTGCACCTCCGGGGACTCGAACCCC
>JAZQVK010000262.1:0-4759 GCA_045631765.1 Eubacteriales bacterium | reverse complement strand
AAGCACTTCTTGCCCAGCAGCACGTTGCCACCGTAACCGGAGTTGACGGAAATGATGGTGTTATCCTCCGGGAACTGGCAGATATAGCGCTTCTCGGGATCAATATCACAACGGGAATGGAAGGCACGAACCCAGTCATTGGAATCGCCCAGGGTGTCCAGCACCTTAGTGCCTACACGCGTCATAATGATCATGTTCAGCACAACGTAAACCGAATCGGTAATTTCAATACCGATCTTGGCAAGAGGAGAGCCGATCGGGCCCATCGAAAACGGGATGATATACATCGTCTTGCCCATATAAGAGCCACGAGCGATATCATACAGCTTCTTGTACATTTCGTCCGGCGCACACCAGTTGTTGGTGGGGCCTGCATCCTCCTGCTTGGTGGTGCAGATAAAGGTTCTGTCCTCTACACGAGCAACGTCGTTGGGGTTGGTTCTGTGCAGATAGCAGCCGGGCAGCATTTCCTCGTTCAGCTTATGCAGCTCACCGGTCTTAACAGCCAGCTCGCGAAGCTCGTTCATCTGCTGCTCACTACCGTCGATCCACATAACATTGTCAGGCTTTACGAGATTTTTCATCTCCTCAACCCAGGCCAATACTTGCTTGTTGTTGGTCATTTTGCGTTCTCCTCTATACATTATTATTTTTTACAGAAATATGGAATGTGAAAAATGCCAAACTTTTCACGATTTCTATTATAGCATGCTTTTGTCAACTTTGCAATACGAAAAACAAAAAATTGCATTTTTTCACAATTTTTTCACACGTCATCCACAGGTGCGCCCCGCAAGGGCTTGACAGCACACGAAATATTCCCTATAATAATACTATGCACACATTTGAAAGGAGATAGCCACCTTGCTTGAAAGAATCTCCACCCATCTACAGGAAAACCTGAAAAACGCCTGGCGCACGGTAAAGGGCGGATGGCGCCAATTTCTTCCCTTTCTGGTCGCGCTGTTTTTTATTCAACTGATGCTGTTTGCCGTCACGCTCGGCTTTGACAGCAATTTCAAGGTTGAAAAGGCAACGATTGAAGAGGAATACAACTACCACCTCGCCATCAAGGGATTGACCCAAGGCCAAGCGCTTACCTTAAAAAACGACCCGCGAACGGTATTTTCCAACGACTACGTGTACCAGGTCGTTAGCATGTCCGAGCATTATGCCGAGGGGATCGACAGCGTATACGACGTATACATCCGCTTTGTAACCGGCAACAAAAACTTTGGCATATACGGTCTGATCCGTAAGGATACCGTTCAAGCCTGCTACAGCACCTTTGCCTACACCTACCATGACGTATACGCGCCGGATGGCGGTACTGCCACGCTATACTTTTCCCCGCTTTATCAGTTAGAATCCCTTTGGTGGCAGAATTACGGCATCATGGCCGCCGTTTTGTTTATTCTTTGCCTGCTATGCGCAACGGTGCTTGGGCGTGTATATCGCATACGCCTCAATCATGACCGCTTTACCTACGGCATCTACGTCACCTTCGGCGCAAACGGCCGGCGGCTGCGCACGACCGCCTTTTGGGAGATGCTGCTTTGTGCCTGGCTTGCCCTTGTGCCGTCTTATATCGCGGCATATTTTCTGTGCCAGCACCTCTATCAAGCATCGGGGCTGGCGTTTACCCCCGGGCTAAAGACGCAACTATGGGTCCCCCTTCTGGTTTTACCCATTCTCTATTTAGCCATTCGCCTGCCCATGAAGCTGCTGGCGCAGAAGGAGCCGCTTTTGCTGATCAGCGCGATGGATAACTCGCATTACGTCAAGCGCCCGTATCGCTCTGCCATGATGCATCTGCACCGGTTTCCACGCTTTTATGAACTGCTCAGCACGCTGCGCTATCACCGCTATTATCTAAAGCTGGCTGTCAGCTCAGCCCTCTTGTGTGCTATGTTTGTCAGTGGCGTTTATCTTTCACAGCTCTATCAGATAAACCGCGACATTCGTATTGAAAACGACTCGGCCTTTCACGTAACCATCCACGATCCCATGTATGAGCCGCAGGATTTTCAAAAAAATCTATCCCAGATCGCGCACGTTACCGCCGTATACAAGGATCGCCCTACCTTTGATTTAGAAGCGCACGGCATCTTCCTCTCTGTAAGCAAATCCGATCTGCTTCCCTTTTCCGGCGTGATGAACCACCCGCTTGACCGAAACGCGGCCGTATTCAACACGGTGCAGCTGATCGGCGCGCAGGATGAGGATCTTATCCGGCAGCTCGAGAGCACCTATGAGATCGAGGGCGATCTTTCCGCCGTCCTGCGTGATGAAAACACGATCGCCATCGGCTCCTCGATAAACAACCGCACCGTATTCGACCTACAGGTAGGCGACAAAATCACGCTGGCTACGCCGCTGCTGATTCCCGAAGGGGCCGAGATCAATCCGGTGTTGAGCGGCAACGCGCTGCTTGAGGATCAGATCCTGCAGGCGGTTTACGAATATAAGACCTACACCGTCGGCGCGGTGATCACCAATTACCCAAGCGCCATTTCCGGCACACCGCTGATCGCCGGCGCACCGCTTTATGAAAGCATAACCGACAAAAGCGCTGTGCGCCGCAGCCTTAACGTCGCCATTGACCCCAACATTTCTCCCGCGCAGTACATCCGCTTAGAAAATGAGGTGCGTGCCTTGGCATCCACCGGCTGGAAGATCAGCATTGAAAGCCGCGAGACCTATTTCCAAAACCGTATGGAACGCCAATTCAACTATGAGCAGCTGGCGCTACTGGTCTCCTCTACGCTGCTGATTTTTATTCCGCTTGTTTGGTTTTTCTCGCAGCTCTTCTTTTACCGAAAGCGCGCGGTCGAATTCAACATTTTGCGTGTGCTTTCATCGCCCATGCAGGCTATTCGCCGCCTGCACCTGCAAAGCACCCTGTTGGTTTTACCGATCGCAGCCTTCTCGCTTCTGATCGCGGGGCTCTGTGTGCTTGCCGTTTACGTGCTGGTGCAATACGTGCTGCCAAGCGCCTTACGCATCTCTGGGGCCGTAGTGCTTCCGCTCACGGCGTCGCCCCTGCCTTTTGTCATTTGCTTTGCCCTTACGTTGCTTTGTAGCGTAAGCTCCTCGCTGATCCCCTATTGGATCTATAAAAAGCGCCAAACGCAGGATCCTATGGAATTTTTCAATTCGGAGGATGGTATTTAATATGGCCATTTTGGAAGTTACCGATCTGATCAAGCTATTCCGCCAATCGGATGAAACGATCACCGCCGTTAATCGCGCTACCTTCTCGGTAGAGGACGGTGAATTTGTAGCCATCATCGGCCCATCCGGCTCCGGAAAATCCACTCTGCTACATCTGTGCGCAGGGCTAACGCGCCCCAATTCGGGCAGCATTTGCATCCGCTCGCAGGATATTACCAAAATGAAGCCGGAAAAGCTGGCCCAGTTCCGCGGGCAGTACATCGGCATCGTTTACCAGCGTCATAATCTGATCCCCCATCTGACAGCGCTGGAAAATATTCTTATTCCGCCCATGATGTGCGGCAAGCCGGCCTTTTCTTATGAAGAAACGCTAAAAAAGATCGTCAATTCGCTGGGCATCAAGGATCGCCTGAGCCACCTGCCGAACGAGCTTTCCGGCGGCCAGCAGCAGCGTGTTTCTATCGCCCGTGCGTTGATCAACCGCCCACAGGTTCTGTTTGCCGACGAGCCAACCGGCAACCTGGACCGTGCCAACGCTGAGGAGGTGCTTTCCCTGCTTTTGCGCGCGCAAAAGGAATTTGGCCAAACCCTGGTCATGGTCACCCATGATATGACGATTGCCCGCCGCGCCGACCGCGTGCTGAAAATGGATGACGGGTTCCTTTCCCGCATGCTACCAGAGGAGCTGCAATAATACGCAAAACAGCCAAGCCAACAAGCGCTTGGCTGTTTTTTGTTGCCGACATATTTCGTGTTTATTTGCAAAACCTACTTGTTTTTTCCTCATTTTATCCCTAAAACACCGTATTTTTGGTAAATATTAACAAATATTCGCAGGTGATTTTGTGCAACATTTTTCGGCCTCCCCTATTGCTTTTCATGGAAATATATGGTAAAATTACAGCGTAATCCAAAATTTTCCAATTCATTCTTAAATTACCAAATATTTTCATATGGAGTGTAAAACAATGGAATATGCAACCAAAATTCTGATCGCCGACCCCAACCATGAAGAAAGAAAAGCCCTGCGCGAAAGCCTGTACAAGGCTGGTTACCGCCAGATCGAGGAAGCCACCAACGGCGAGGAGGCGATCTCTA
The DNA here is from genome assembly GCA_045631765.1 of Eubacteriales bacterium. Taxonomy (GTDB): domain Bacteria; phylum Bacillota; class Clostridia; order Oscillospirales; family CAG-272; genus UBA1740. The sequence continues at coordinate 487 of JAZQVK010000262.1, read as the reverse complement.
AGATCGGCCTTTTTCACCCCGACGTGGCGATCATTGATGCCTGGCTTTCTAAGATCGATGGCATCGGTGTTATCCGCAACTGCTCCTCCTTCAATTTCTCGCCCGATCCTCAGCCGGTCTATATTCTGGCATCCTTAGCCGCGAACCCACATATGTTTGTAGAGGCAACCGGCGCCGGGGCCAATCTTTGCTTGGTTAAGCCCTTTGATCTACCCAGCCTTTTCGAGCACATCAATGCCTTTGTGCAGCTGCGCGGTAAAATGGCAAGCCCCACGGCCGAGGGCGTGGGAAACGACATGGAAACGCAGGTGACTAAGATCATCCATCAGATTGGTGTTCCCGCCCACATCAAGGGCTACCAGTATCTACGAACAGCCATATTAATGACCATAGCCGATAATGACATGATCAACTCTGTCACTAAATCACTCTACCCCTCGGTTGCCAAGCAGTATGCCACCACAACCAGCCGCGTTGAGCGCGCCAT
>JAZQVK010000261.1:0-2562 GCA_045631765.1 Eubacteriales bacterium | reverse complement strand
CAATACGAACGCCGACCGTACGTCCTTCGATATCTGTTTTCCCGATAATCCCTCGGTAAGGGGATATATGGGAATAAGGGGCGGAAGCTCTATCCCCTCCGCCATAGGCTCATAGGAGGGTGATGTCATCGTATAATTTTTGCCCTTGAGGTCTACCTTGCCGAACATTGCGGCGGCAACCGCCACGGCGCCCGCACCCTCGGTGACCAGCTTGTGCTGTTCCATCAGCGCAAGGATCGCGGCAGAGATCTCGTCATCGCTGACGGTAAGGATGTCGTCCACGTATTTGCTGCAAATTTCATAGGTCAGATTGCCCGGCTCCTTCACGGCGATACCGTCCGCGATGGTGGAAACGCTGGGCAGACGAATGATCTTGCCATCCTTTACGGAATTGGCCATAGAGGGCGCACCCGCGGCCTGAACGCCGTAGACCTTGATGTCGGGCTTGAGCGTTTTGAGCGTGAAGGCCACGCCCGCGATCAAGCCTCCGCCACCGATCGGCACAAGCACCGCATCGATCTTATCCAGCTGCTCGATCAGCTCCAGCGCGATCGTGCCCTGGCCCGCGATGACGTCGGGATCGTTGAATGGATGGATGAAGGTATAGCCCTTCTCGTCGCGCAGCTCCAGCGCGCGGCGGTAAGCATCGTCATAGACACCCTCAACAAGGCACACCTCGGCACCGTAGCTCTTGGTGGCCTCTACCTTGGAAATGGGGGCACCGTCCGGCAGGCAGATCACGGCCTTAATGCCGTTCTTCTGCGCGGCCAGCGCCACGCCCTGGGCATGGTTCCCGGCTGAGCAGGCGATCACGCCGCGTGCCTTTTCCTCAGGCGTTAGGCGAGACATTTTGTAATAAGAGCCGCGCACCTTAAACGAGCCGGTGATCTGCAGGTTCTCGGTCTTGAGATACAGCTCGGCCTCGGGGTTCAGCTTGGGGGCGGGCAGTACGTCCGTCCTGCGAACCACGCTTTTCAGCACGTAGCCGGCGCGGTAAACGTTATCAAGTGTTAGCATAGTTGCTTCCTTCTGCGGCAGATGCCGCATTGTTAGAGTAAACTTTCAATAAATTGCTCGGCACAGCGGGCAGAGCGGTAGCCCCGCTTCAGGGCAAAGGCCTCGGCCTCACGCTCAAGCTCAGCACTCTCACGCATGATACCATGGCGCTCTGCCAGCTCGTGAATGATCTCTAAATAGAGCTTCTTTTCGGGCTTGGCAAACAGCACCGTCAGGCCAAACCGCTCGGAAAGCGAAAGGTTTTCCTGCACGGTATCGTTGCGGTGCACGTCGCTACCCTCGCGGTCGGCAAAGGTCTCCTTCACGATGTGGCGGCGGTTGCTCGTTGCGTAGATCACGGCATTCTTTGCCCGCGCACTGGCAGAGCCCTCTAAGGTCGCCTTCAGCATGCTGAAGGTATCATCGTTCTGGTTAAAGGAAAGGTCATCGATAAAGATGATGAATTTCAGCGGGTTATCGGCGATCTCGCCCATCACCTTCGGCAGCAGCAGAAGCTGATTCTTGCGGATCTCGATCAGGCGCAGGCCGCGGTCAAAATAGGCGTTGGCCACCGCCTTAACGGTCGAGGATTTGCCCGTGCCGGCCTCACCGTAGAGCAGGATGTTGGCAGCAGGGCGCCCCTCTAAGAACATTACGGTATTGTCGATCACGCGCTGGCGCTCCTCGCGGTAGCCGATAAAACGGTCAAGCGAGATGCGATCGGCGCTGGCAATCGGCTGAATGCTGCCATCCGCATCCACCGAGAACATGCCGTTCGCGGCGAAAATGCCATAGCCATGGCGGCTGATGGCGGCGGTTCTTTCCTCATACTCGGCACGCAGGTCGACCGGGGAAGAGGCAAAGCCGGGCAGAAGCTCCCCCTCGCTCAGCACGGCGGCAAAATCCGCCGGGGTAAGCGAAGCAAATTGCGAAAGCGTTGTCAGCTCGCCGGCCGCGCACAGGGCAATCTGCGGATTGACACGCGCCATATTGCCAATGGTCTTGACGTATACGTTCTCATCCTCAAACACGATGCGGCGCACACAGTCGGTCAGGTCTGCGCCGCCAGCATAGACCTCGGAAACGAAGGCGCCGTATGCCAGCTCCTGCGCGCAAGAGCCGTTTTCTGCCTCGCAAAAATCCATAAAGCGGGCAAACAGCGGCTTTTTCCAAATGCCGTTAAACACCGCAAAGCGGCACATTCTTTTGTATAACTGCTTGGTATCCATCTTTCCCTCACAGCATGGCAATGATCTTGTCGGTCATTTCCACCGTGCCAAGCGCCTCTCCGCCATGGGCAATGTCTGCCGTGCGATAGCCGGCGTTCAGCACGCGGTCAACCGCGTTGATGATGGCATCGGATTCCTTTGTCAGGTTAAAGGAATAGAGCAGCATCATCGCGGCCGAGAGAATGGTGGCGATGGGGTTTGCCAGGTTCTTGCCGGCAATATCGGGCGCCGAGCCGTGAATGGGTTCGTACAAGCCCAAGCTGGTCTCGCCGAGCGAGGCGCTTGGCAGCATGCCGATTGAGCCAGTGATGCAGCTGGCCTCGTCGGACAAGATGTC
>JAZQVK010000260.1:0-13717 GCA_045631765.1 Eubacteriales bacterium | reverse complement strand
TCGTCAATTCCGGTTGCGGACAGTCGAGGACGCCTGTCTCGGACGGACAGTCGAGGACGCCTGTCCCTACAATGCGAGATAGGATGCATCGCCTGTTTTGCGTGCAAATCGTTATGAAATATACTCCAACACTATTGTAATCAAAACTTTGATACCTCGGTGTTTTTCTCTTTTTAAGTTCATCCATTTTTATCACCAATATCATTATAACACAAATCGGCAGAGAAAAGAATGTCTCTGCCGAAATTTATGTGTCATGGACAGTCGAGGACGCCTGTCCCTACAATTTTGGATTATCCAAACATCCTTATGAGAACTCTCGTAACAGGCGTTTTTTCTTGTTAAGCAAAATGGGCTTGCATAAAGTCTACCGTAAAGACTGACATGCAGATCAGCGCCAAGCACATGACCGCGCAGCCGACCCAGTTCAGCCGGGTGAGTCGCTCACGGAAGAAGAAGTGCGAGATCAGCACGCTAAGCAGCAGCACACCGGCATGGTCGAAGGTGTAAAGCAGCGTGGCGTTGATCAGGGGCAGGATGTAGACCAGCAGATTAACGGCCAGCGAAATGACCACCGCGCAGGAAAGCAGATAGAACAGCGAGCGCTTTGTCTGGCGCATGGAGCGAACGAACCGCCCCCCTTTGGTGATCAGCAGATAGATGACCGAGATGGCCATGCAGCCGAAGTAAGTGATGATGATCATTTCCTTTTTATCTGCTTCGCCGGTCAGCTTATCCTGCACGTTGAGCAGGGTGGTATAGGAGCCGTTGAATACGAAAAGCCCCAGGCAGGCCAGATAAAAGCCCAGGCTGCCCTTTGCTTCACCCTTTTTATAGCAGGTGATATAGATGCAGACGAAGATCACCAGGATAGAGATGATCTGCACGACTGAAATGCGGTCGCCAAAGGCGAAGAAGGCAATAATCGTGGGCAACACCATGCCGCCCGTGAGCATGAAGGTCATCAGCACCGAGTAGGGGCCGCTTTGCGAGGCCTTGATCATGCAGGTATTGTACATAAACAGCGCCACGGCATTGCCGATGCCAAGCAGCACGGTGATCGGCGCGGGAGAAAAGGAGAAGCCGGCAAAGGCAAAGGAGACCAGCGCCACGATCAGACCGCTGATGACCGAAAAGACCGGCGAGGACATTTGCTCCTCACCCGGGTAATGATCGCTGTATTTTCGGCAAAGCAGCGATTGAAAGGTGGAAAGCAGGATCAAAAAGGCTATTAACAAAGCGCTCATAGGAACCTCAAATGTTCATGGTATTCATTACTGCATACAAGTCGGGGAAAACGATTTTATTATAGCACAGTTTTTCCCGCTTTGCAAGCATTTTCTTTTTTATCTTTTCCCACAAAGACATTGAAAAAGTGATGCCACTCTGCTATAATGAAGAAAAAAAGAAAATGGGGTACAACCGTATGGATATGAGCTACATTCTTGGCAAGGCCGACGAAAAGCCGCTTGACCGGCTGGTAGAGGACGGGGGCTTTTGCGGCATTCTACGCAAGATCGCCTGCGTGGGCGACAGCCTTTCCTCTGGCGAGTTTGAATCCTTTGATGCTGATGGCAAAAAGGTCTATTTAGACTATTACGATTATTCCTGGGGGCAGTACCTGGCACGCATGGCCGGGCTTAGCGTATACAATTTCTCGCGCGGTGGCATGAGCGCCAAATGGTTTACCGAAAGCTGGGGTGAGGAAAACGGCTGTTGGGATAAGGAAAAGGCGGCAAACGCCTACATTCTGGCGCTGGGCGTGAACGATATGAACGATAAGAGCCTCGAAATGGGTTCGGTAGCCGACGTATGCTTAGAGGATTATCACCAGAACAAGCCCACCTTTGCCGGCTACTATGCCAAGATCATCCAGCGCTACAAGGAGATCCAGCCGGAGGCGAAGTTCTTTTTGATGACCATTCCGCGCGGCGGCGAGGGCGACAGCAAGGCGGAGCTGAAGGAAGCATTTTCACAGCTGATCCGCGATATCACCGGTCTGTTTGAAAACACCTATCTGCTTGATTTTCGCAAATATGCCCCGGCATACGATGAGGAATTTATGCAGGCTTTCTATTTAGAGGGGCATCTCAACGCCGCCGGCTACCTGCTGACGGCCAGGATGGTAGCCTCGTACATTGACTACATCATTCGCCACGACCAGGCAGCCTTTAAGCAGGTCGGCCTGATGGGCACGCCGTACTTCAGAAAGCTGTAACAGAAAAAACCGCATGCATTGGCGTGATACTCTTATCGGAGTATCACCCCAGTTCTATTCGCCTACGGCGAGTGATATTGCTACGCAGTGATATTCGGCTTACGCCGAGTGGTATTCGCTTCGCAAGTTTTAGAGCGAATAGAATATCACTGTGAGGCGTAACCGAACAATATCACTGCCCGCAAGGGCAATATCACTCTTTGCGAAAGCAAAGAATATCACTCATAGACAGCAGAAAAAGAAAGAGTCTTACGGAATTTTGCTTCCGCATGACTCTCCCTTCCGTTTTATCGCCAGTTTCGCATTTGTTTTACAAATGCATCGGGCTGCGCCCATACCCTTATTTAATTTCTCCGATAAGGACATCACCCATTGCATGCGGTTTTTTTCTTTCTTAAACAGGCACAAGCCCGTCTACGCCACTGCCGTCACCCAAGTCGATGCGACAGCGGGAGCTGATGATATCGTCAAAGAAGTGGCCGTCTAACACATCAACAAGCTCGTCCTCATGCTCCCATACGTACTGCGCGGCGCGCGTGCGCCATGCGGCGGCGGCCTCCCTGCCCTCGGTCAGCTCGGCGATGCAGGAGCGGGCAATCATCGTATAGATCTCGCCGTGCGGCAGCAGCTGGCGCCAGCTACTGGCGCGGCAGGGATCTCCCTCGGAAAGGTGGCGCTCGATCGTGGGGCGAAAATCCTCGATCAGGCGGATAGCGCGCTCCATCAGCGCGATCACCTCGTCGGCGGGACGGCGGTCATCCTTTAAGACACCAACGTTGATGCAATCCGAAAGGGCGACAAGATAGTCGGTAACGGCACCAAGATCGGCCTCGCCAAAGGCAGCCGCATACAGCTCACGTCGAATGTCCTCATACGGGGTGCTTCTCTTCCACAGGGTCTTGCCCATTACCACCATGGGCAAGGCGGTAGGCAGCGCCATGCGCTGTAGCTGGCAGCTCATCAGACCGGAAAACGGGAAGGCATCGTAGCGCTGAATATCCTCATAGATCACCCGTGCCAAATTCTCCTTGCTGGCATCCATAAAGTGGTTATACATGAGGTGATAATCAAAGCAGAAAATATCACCGTCAAAGAGCTTTTTATTGTGATACAGATAAGCCAGGCTATCCTCCATGCAGGTATCATAGACCCCATTCACCTGATAAGGAGGAATTTCCGTTACAGGGAAGCCGTCCGGCAGATGGCGCGAATAGGCGCGGCCGGTCGGACAAAACATCAGCACGAAACGGCCGGGATTTTTCAAGCGCGTTTTCATAGGGGGATAGAGAAGATCGGAATAGATCTCCCAAACGATCTTGGTGTCTAACCCCTCTGCTGTCAGCCTTTCATCCAATTCGTTCAGAATCATCCAATAATAATCCGACAGCGGCAAACGGCGACATTCCTCACATTCACAGCTGTTGCGATACCCGTCACTAAGATCGTAGCAGAGATAATCCACATCCGGATTTTCCCGGACATACTTGACAACGGCTTCCACCATTTTACGTCGCACGTCCGGGCGGGAATAACAAAGCTGCGTGCAAAGCGGCATTTTTTCCCAAAGGCCCCGCCTGCCGTTGAGCTGTGCACAAACGGAAAGATATTCCTTTGGCAGCGTGCTCTCCTCTACCGGATCCCACCCGTCGTTGCGAACGCCAAACGGCTCACACGCCCAGCCGTGGCCAACTGCATGAAACTGCATACCACGCATCTTGATTGCGCGGCGCGCAGCCATGGTGTACGCCATAGCGGTCTCGCGGCTGATGGGCTGGGGGGTCTTGACCGTGCTGCCAATATGGGAATACCAGCGATCATAAAACGTAAAGCCGTCACGAAATTGAATAAAATAGGCGTTAAAGCCGTGCTTGGGCATCCATTCGATCATATTCATCACGTGCTCTTGGCTCACCGCCCCCTCAAGGCAGATGGCGCGATAACGCATGTCTGCCAGTTCGCGCAAGGAAACGTCCGGCAGGGCGGTAATCTGCGGCAGATAGGTACCATCCTTGCCCGGCCGCACGTAGCGAGCACCACACTCAGAAAGAAAGCGATAGGCGGCGATCAGCACGCTGCGCGGATTAGCGCCGGCAATATAGCCCTGCTCATGCGTAACCGCAATAGCGATCTCGTCATCTAACGAAGGGTCTTTTCCCACCGGCACAAGGCCAAGCGCCTCAAACAGGCAAAGGCGTATGCCCCCCTGCTCGGCCAAGCGGGCGGAAAGCCCCATAGCGCGTAACGTATCACACAGCTCGTGCGCCGCCAGGCGAATCGGCTGCTCCTCGCCGCATACGGAAATCGTGATCATATACCTATCCTCGCATTTTTATCGTTACCATGATTGTACCATCTTTTTTCACTGCCTGCAAGAGGAAAATAATCGCCTATACGAGAAAAGGGAACCGTGCTAAAATAGCACGGTTCCCTTTTGTCCGTATATACGGTCAAAAGACACCTTATCAATGGTGCAATTATAAGATATCCCTACCGTGGTCGGCTATATTTCTCGAATTAGCCCTCAACGGTGCAGTACATGAAGTACTTGTAGCCGAGCGGGTTGGAGAAGAAGCCCTTTACGCTATCATCAACCATGTACAGGTCGGTGTAGTAGTACAGGGGAACGATACAGCCGGTCTCCATCAGCATATCCTCAGCCAGGTGCATGAGCTCGTAACGAGTCTCATTGTCGGTGCAGGACTTGATGGTGCTGATCAGAACGTCGAAGGTCTCTGCCCAGGTGCCGTTCTCAACCTTGGTCTCGTAGCCGTAAGCGGTGAGGTCGAGGTTGTACATAGCAAGATCCTTGTGAGCGCCCTTGCCGTACTGAACGTCGTTGTTACCGGAGCCGGAGGTCCACATATCCAGGAAGCAGATCGGATCGTTGTAGTCTGCCAGCCAGCCGTTACGAGCGATGGAGTACTCACCGTTCTTACGGGTCTCCAGGAATACGTTCCACTCCTGGTTCTCCAGCTGCATGTCGATACCAACGCTGGCCAGAACGCCCTGCAGGTACTCACCGATAGCCTTGTGGCCGTCGCTGGTGTTGTACAGGTAGGTCATGGACGGGAAGTTGGTGAACTTCTTAGCAGCATCATCCCAGGTGTAGTACTTCTTCAGGGTCTCGATAGCAGCAGCAAAGTTGCTCTCCTGAGCGTCCTCGCTTACGTCATAGTAGCCATCGAAATCATCATCAGCGCTACCAGCGGTCTTGTAGAACTCAGAACCGTCGGGGTTGGTCATACCCATAGCAACGAAGGAGGAAGCGGGAAGCTGACCGCCCTGTGCAATGGCCTCTACGAGGTAGTTACGGTCGAACAGCAGGCCGATAGCGTTACGAATCTCAGCCTTGGCAGCCTCAGCAGCTGCACCGGTGAGCTCGTTGCCCTCGGGCAGGATGTCCTCGTTTACGTTCCAGCATACGTAGTAGGTACCGATCTGGCCGGCGATAACGAACTCTTCCGGATACTCGGTCTCCAGGGTCTTGATCTCGTCAACCGGAACGTCATCGATCAGCAGCCACTCGCCGTTCTTGAAGTTAGCCAGCATGTTGTTGGCATCATCAGACAGGTAGAAGTTGATGATATCCATCTTTACAGTATCAGCTGCGTGATAGTTATCATTCTTCTCCAGCGTGATCAGGCTATTGTGTGCCCAGCTCTTCATCACGTACGGGCCGTTGTTGATGTAGGTAGAGGGATCGGTAGCCCACTCATCGTTATCGAGAGCAGACGGATGAACGGGGTAGTAGGTCGGGAATGCCAGCAGCTCGTTCCAGTAAGCAACAGCGTTAGCCAGAACGACCTCGATGGTTCTCTCGTCCTTTGCGGTTACGTTCAGCTTTGCATCGAGGTTGGCGGGAACCATAACAGGCTCGCCAGACTCTTCGTCGATGACAACGTTGCCGTTCTCATCCAGCTTCTCGGTAACAGCGGAAACCTCAGCATAACCGTCAACAACCTCGAACATGTAGCCGTAGTCTGCGCCAAGAGCAGCAGAAGCAGCGCGGTTCCAGGAATCAACGATGTGAGCGGCGGTGAGATCGTCACCGTTGCTCCACTTCAGGTTTTCCTTCAGGGTGTAGGTGTAGGTAACCTTGCCGTCTTCGCCGACAACACCGTCAACCAGGGCCATAGCCAGGTCGGGAACGATGACCAGCTTGCCATCCTCATCCTGTGCCCACTTTGCAAGGCCAGAGAAGAGGTGAGCGCACATGGTAGCGCCGTCAACAGCAGAGTTCAGGGCGGGGTCAAGCGTCTGGGGTTCCGATGCGAGACATACGTTGATAGAGGTCGCATTGGGATCCGTGGTATCAGCCGGGCCGCAGGCAGCAACGCACAGAACGGTGGCAAGAACCAGGATAAGAGCCAAAAGCTTTTTCATGATACGTTTTCCTTTCGGTTTTTTTGTTTTTTACGTGTATTTCACACCGCTGCAAGCGTATTGCACCCCGCTTGCGGCAAATGATGAACGAAGGGGATCAGTTGATCTTTTCAAGGTTGTGGCAGGCCACGTAGTGACCCTTGGAGACCTCGCGGAATTCCGGCATGGATGCGGCGCACGCCTCGGTCGCGTAGGGGCAGCGGGTGCGGAAGGGGCAGCCGGAGGGCGCATTGAGCGGGCTGGGAATATCGCCGCCCAGCGGGATACGCTGGTTAGCACGGGCAATATTCGGGTCCGGGATCGGCACAGCCGAGATCAGCGCCTTAGAATAGGGGTGAAGCGGGTGGTTATAGATCTCCTCAGCGTCTGCCAGCTCAACCATCTTACCAAGGTACATGACGGCAATACGGTCGCTGATGTGGCGAACGACAAGCAGATCGTGCGCGATGAAGAGATAGGTCAGCCCCATCTTCTCCTGCAGCTCGTCAAACATGTTGATGACCTGTGCCTGTATAGATACGTCGAGTGCCGAAACAGGCTCGTCACACACGATGAAATCCGGCTTCATTGCCAGGGCGCGGGCAATGCCGATTCTCTGGCGCTGGCCACCCGAAAACTCGTGCGCGTAGCGGGAGGCATGCTCGCTGTTCAGGCCTACCTGACCCATCAGCTCTAAGATCATCTCGCGGCGTTCCTCTTTCGTTTTGTACATCTTGTGTACGTCAAGCGGCTCGCCGATGATATCGGAAACGGTCATACGGGGGTTAAGCGAGGAGTAGGGATCCTGGAATACCATGGTTGCCTTTTTGCGGAACTCACGAATATCCGCCTTCGTAACGATAGGCTTGCCATTGTACAGGATCTCGCCGCCGGTGGGCTTGTAAAGGTGGAGCAGGGTGCGGCCGACCGTGGTCTTACCGCAGCCGGATTCGCCAACCAGACCAAGCGTTTCGCCCTTGTTGATAAAGAAGGAAACGTCGTCTACTGCCTTCAGCGGCTTGGTCTTGAAAAGACCCATGTTGATATCGAAGTATTCTTTAAGATTGCGCACCTCAACGAGGGGTGTTTTCATTTCTTCAGCCATTACTCTCTTCCCCCTCCGTTTCTTCCGGTGCCACCAGCCCCTGTGCACGCTCTTCTTTAACGTTCATCCAACAGGAGGCGTGGTGATCTTCATTGATGATCATATTGGCCGGGCGCTGGCGCAGGCAGATCTTCATCGCTGCCTCGCAGCGGGGCGCAAACGGGCAGCCGGCCGGCATGTTCAGCAGGTCGATCGGCGTACCGGCAATGGGCTTCAGCTTCTCGCCCATCGTATTCACGGTGGGGATAGAGCGCATCAGGCCCTTGGTATATTCGTGGCTGGGGTTATAGAAGATCTCGTCTGCCGTGCCCTGCTCGCAGATCGAGCCGGCGTACATCACGATCACCTCGTCACACATCTGCGCCACAACGCCCAGGTCGTGCGTGATCATGATGATGGCCATGCCCAGCTCCTTCTGCAGCGAGCCCATCAGCTCAAGGATCTGCGCCTGAATGGTTACGTCCAGCGCGGTGGTCGGCTCGTCGGCGATCAGAACATCCGGCTCGCAGGCCAGCGCCATGGCGATAACGATTCTTTGCCGCATACCGCCAGAAAACTCGTGCGGGTACTGCTTCATTCTCTTTTCCGGCTCGTTGATATTCACCAGGCGGAGCATTTCAACGGCACGATCATAGGCCTGCTTCTTATCCCGGTCGGTATGAAGAAGAATCGCCTCCATCAGCTGGTGGCCGATGGTGTAGGTGGGGTTGAGCGAGGTCATCGGGTCCTGGAAAATGATAGAAATGCGATTGCCGCGCACGGTACGCATCACCTTTTCGCCCGAGCCAACAAGCTCTTGCCCGTCGATCTTTACAGAGCCGGAAACGATCTTACCCGTGCCGGCCAAAATTTGCATAATGGAATACGCGGTAACCGACTTACCGGAGCCGGATTCACCCACGATGCCGAGAACGCGGCCGCGATCCAGATTAAAGGACACGCCGTTGACGGCCTTTACCTCGCCTGCATCCGTAAAGAAAGAGGTGTGCAGGTCTCTTACTTCCAATAAAGCCATAATCTGCCTCTCCTTCTTAACTATTCAGCTTGGGGTCAAAGGCATCACGCAGGCCGTCACCAAACAGGTTCAGAGACAGAACGATCAGCGAAATGACGATAGCGGGGATCACAAGACGGTAGGAATACGAGGAAATACCGCTGAGCGCATCCGAAGCGAGCGAGCCAAGCGAGGGCATGGGCGCGTTAACGCCAAGACCCAAGAAGGACAGGTAGCTTTCGGTAAAGATAGCGCTGGGGATCTGCAGAGCGGTGGAAATAATAATCACGCTGATACAGTTGGGAACCAGGTGCTTGGTGATGATCCAACGGCCGCTGGCGCCGGTCGCCCGGGCGGAGAGCACGTACTCCTGCTCACGCAGAGAAAGGATCTGACCGCGGATCAGGCGTGCCATGGAAACCCAATACAGCACGGCAAACACGATAAACAAGCTGATGATGTTGGTACCGATTGATTGCAGGAAGGTGCCCTTGATCGCATCACCCAGCGTTTGCTTAAGCACGGTACCGATCAGAATGACCATCAGCATATCCGGCAAGGAATAGATGATATCCACGATACGCATGATGATCATATCTACCTTGCCGCCCAGATAGCCGGCAAGCGAGCCGATCGTCATACCGATCACCAGCACGATGATGCTGGCAAAGAAGCCTACGACAAGCGAGATGCGCGTGCCGTACACTACGCGGATAAAGTAGTCACGCCCCTGTGAATCGGTGCCGAACACGTGCGGAAACACGCTTTCGCCATTAGCAATACGCTCTAATTCCGTTTCGCCGTATTCAAAGGGCTTGAGGTTATTAAAGGACTTATCGGTCTTACCGAACTCGCCAAGACCAAGGATCTGGTCATAGGAATACGGCCAGAACCACGGGATCACGATACAGGCGATCACGATCGCCACGATCAGAAAGAAGCAAACGGTAGCGACCTTGTTTTTCAGAAGGCGCTTCACACCGTCACGGAAGAAGGTAGAGGAGGGGCGCATCTGCACCATATATTCCTTTTCCTCGCTCGTGGCGGGAATAAATGCATCCAGATCTACCTGCATGCTAAAGGGATTCTTTTTCACGATGCTACCTCCTTTACTCCAGATTAATACGGGGATCGACGACCTTATACATAATATCGCCGACCAGGTTCATGATCACGATCAGGCTGGCCAGCACGATGGTGGTGCCCATAACCAGCGGATAGTCACGGTTGATGATGCTATTTACAAAGTCGCGACCGATGCCCGGCACGGCAAAGATCTTTTCTACCACGATAGAGCCGGTGACGATATAGGCCAGCATAGGGCCAAAATAGGTAATAACCGGGATCAGCGAGTTCTTCAGCGCGTGGCCGAAGATGATCTTGCCGCCGGAAACGCCCTTAGCACGGGCAGTACGAATGTAATCCTGCCCCAGCACGTCCAGCATGGCGGAGCGGGTCAGGCGCGTGATATGGGCGGTGGGATAAAGCGACAGGGTGATAACGGGCAGCACCAGGCCGGCGGCCGTGGTGCCGTTAGCGGGAAAGACCTTAAAGTTCACCGCGAATATCAGCAACAGCAGCGTACCCATGATAAACGAGGGCATAGAAATAAAGGCGGTGGTAATGACCATGATCACACGGTCAACGATCTTATTACGGCGCAGGGCAGCCACCGCACCCAACACAACACCGGAGACCAGGGCAATACCGGCCGCGATCAGACCCAGCTTGGCCGAGGTCTTCATGCCGTCGCCGATAATATCAATGACCTGACGGCCACGCAGCTTGATCGAGGGGCCGAAATCGAATTTGGTAACGATATCGCTCAGGTAGGTCAGGTATTGCTGCCATACCGGCTTGTCGAGACCGTATTTTTCCTTCAAGGCCGCCTCTGCCGCGGGAGAAAGCGCCTTTTCCCCGTTGAACGGACCACCGGGAACGGCATGTACCACGAAAAACGTAACCGTGATGACCACCCAGATCGTGAGCAGGCAAAGCAGGATACGCTTCGCAATGTAAAGCAGATTTTTGGAGTTCATGTTTTTTCCTTTCCTTTCTTAGTAGGCAAAAGACGGTAAAAGGCCGCCCAAGAGCGCAAAAAGACAGTACAAGCCCTGTTCCTAAAAAAGACTCGCACTTCTTGTAAAACTATATCGAAAACAAGGCAAAAAGGCACACGGCCACACCTTGTGCTTGTAGATTATATCACAAACTTTTGTCAATGTCAATTAGCAAATGCGTTTTTTGTGCAACACAACCAAAACTTTTTGAAAAACGACCTCCATTTTATGCATCTATACGAAAAATAAAAAAATGACCCCTGTACAATCGTCATACAGGAGCCATCTTGATGCTTATGGATTTTTTTTGCCTGCCCTTGCGGGTAATTCGCTGACGAGAGCTGCCAGCAGAACGAGCACGGCGCCACCCAGGCCAAGAGGGGTCATCCCCTCGCGCAGCACCAGCATGGAAAGCAGCACGGCCACGGCCGGGTCAACGTAGCTGAGAATGGCCACCGTTTGGGCGTGAAGGCCACCCATGGCACCAAAATAAAGAAAATACGCCAGCCCGGTATGCACCACGCCCACCAGCAAGAGCAGCAGCAGGGTGGGCAGATCAAGCGAGAGCCACGCTCCGCCCCCCTCTACCGCCAGCGTGTAGGGCAGAATGACCAGCGCCGCGGCGGCAAGCTGCACCACAGTCTTATCATAAGCACCGATCTCACGCAGCCCCTTGTTCAGCAGCATAACGCTGGCGTACAGCAGCGCGGCGCCAAGGCCAAAAAGGATGCCTTGTGCCTCAGCAAGCGTGGGCAGACCGTTTTCCGCCATGCCGGAAACGCCAACCATGCCGACAAGCGCCACCAGCACGCAAGCCAGCTTGCGCACCGTCAGCCGCTCACGCAGCAGCAGCGCGGCGCCAAGCACCACGAAAATGGGCGCCATATAATAGCAGAGCGTAGCGGTAGAAACGGTGGTATAGCGATAAGCCTCGAACAACAGGATCCAGTTAAAGCCGATAAAGGCGCCTGAAAGCAGCAGGCGCAAGAGATTTTTCTTGATCGCGGCAAGCGACGGGCGCTTGCGCAAAAACGCCATGATCAGCAGCAGCACCAGGGTGCCCACCAGGCCGCGCACACAGGCGATCATGCCTGAGGGGAGATTGAGATAGCGAACGAACAGGCCGATCGTGCCAAAGATCAGCATGGCGGCCACCAGCCGCAGCTTTGCCATATGCTTCATAAACAAGCCTTTTCATGATTTTTTCTAACATGATACCATAAATGAGAAGGGAATACAACCGTTTTTTTATACCAATATCAAATTTTCTTAAAAAAATATTTACAAATCCGGCAAACAGTAGTATAATATAATAATTAATGTAGTTTTTGTCAGGAAGGGAGTGCATAGATGAAAAGGCTCATCTGCCTGTTTTTGCTGCTTGCCCTGTGTCTTTTGAGCATATTTCTACCAGCCTGTACTCCGCAAGATGCACCGGGTTTGGGGCTTGCCGCTGCGATGCAGACCATGGCCACGGTAGAGGCCTCCTTTGCCGACGGGCGGATGCGCGAGCTTGGCAGCGCGCTGATCTACGCGCTGCAAAAGGACGATGCCATTCTGCTGACCAACTATCACGTGGTGGTCGAGGAGCCGCTTGGCATGGCAGAGGAGATCACCGTTTGCTTTGCCGCTGACCCGGCAAAGCGCTATTCTGCCACCCTTCTTGGGGTGGATGCCGCCCACGATCTGGCCGTGCTGAAGGCCGGCCGGCCGCAAAGCGCCCAGGCAGTAACCGCAAGAAATACGCTGCCCACCTTAGGCGAGTCTGTCGTTGCCTTGGCGGCTCCCGGCGGCAAGGGGCTTTGTGCCGCCAGCGGCATCGTCAGCCTGCCGGAGGAACTACTTACCGTTTACGATCTGCCTTATCTGGCAAGCATGCCGCTAACCTCGCTGCGCTGCGACATCACGCTGGGTGACGGCGCGTCGGGCGGCGGCCTGTTTGACCGCGAGGGGCGGCTGGTTGGCCTGCTGCACGCAGGTGGCCAGGATGCATTGCGCGGCTTTTCATACGCCATTCCTATTTCCTATCTCCACCCGGCGATCAATACCATTCTCGCCTTGCCACCCGGCGAGGTGCTTCCCTTTTTCTCTCCCGGCCTTACCCTGACCGACACGGCAGAAGGCGTGCGCGCCAGCGCCATCGAGCCAGGCAGCGCGGCCTACGTAGCGCTAAGGGAGGGGGATATCATTCTCTCCGTTTCTATCAACGGTGGCGCGGCACATGCTACCACCAGTGCCTGCGCGCTGCGTGAGCTGCTGCTTTCCTGCGAGCCGCAGGATTGCGTGACCTTTACCGTTTCCCGCGCAAGCAAAACGCAGACAAGCGAGCTGACCATAATTGATGCGTTTTACACTCACCTTTCTATACAGGAGGCATCATGAACTACCAAATTCTTATTCTCACCTTTTTACTGGTATTTACCTTGGGCTGTGCCCTGCGGGCACTGCTTTCACCGCTCGCGAAGGGGATCCGCCGCTTTTTGGCTGTTCCACTTTCCTTTTTGATCTGCTATCTGCTGCAATACTTTGGTCTGTTTGCCGCGCTTGGGGTCTTTGTAGAGGGAATACTGGAGGAGCAGCCGCTGATCGGTGAGCTGCTGGTGGCCTCCCCTTACCTGACCGGACTACTGGAGGGCACCGTTTCCGCCGTTGCCTCGGCCATTCTCTTCCCCATCGTGTTCGTGCTGATCTACTTTGTTCTTCGCGGCGTGCTTAAGGTGATCTTTGACCGTCTGCTGCTTCGCCTGCTGGATCGGCCAACGTCCAACCGTATCATCACGGTCGCACGTCGCACCGGTGCTACGATGCTGGGGGCCGTGGGTGGCCTACTGATCTCGGCGGTGCTGCTGATGCCGGTGTTCTACACCTTCTCCTTCGGCTCGGCACTGGTCAACTGCGCCCGGGTGCCCTGCGATGAGGAGATCCCCCTACGGGAGGAGCTGATCGTGATCGACGAGGAGCTGGTTACCCCCTATGAG
>JAZQVK010000259.1:0-9617 GCA_045631765.1 Eubacteriales bacterium | reverse complement strand
CATCCTGCCCGAGGCTATTCTGACCATGGGCGCTGTTCCTACCTGCGAATACGGTACCCCCTCTACGATGGAGATCCCGGATTCCCTGGCTCCCTACATTCAGGATAACGATGCGTTCCTGCTCAAGAACCACGGTGCGCTGACGGTTGGTAACACCCTGAAGAAGGCCTTCTTCCTGATGGAAGAGGTTGAGTTCAACGCACAGATCTGCAAGCACGCACGTGAGCTGGGCAACGTAGAGGAGATTCCCTGCGATCAGCTGGAGAAGCTGATGGACCTGCGTAAGAAGATGCAGATTCCCGGCCGCCACCCCGGCTGCAAGAAGTGTAAGAACCTGGGCACCGAAAACTGCCGCTGCAAGCACAATGCAGAGGGTAAGAGCACCTGCTCCTGCGGTAGCCACGGAACCTCGGCTGACGAGGATCTGGTAGCCGCCATCACCAAGAAGGTCCTCGCCGCTCTCGGCAGATAACCGACTTTCTCCCAAAACCGAATAACGCAAGGAGAAAAACAATGGCTATCAACTGGAACGAGGCGATGATCGAAGAGATCGTCAAGCAGGTCCTTTCCGAAATGAAGCCCGGTGCCGCTACCCCTACCAAGGAATGGGATGCTACTCAGTATAACGGCCGCCGCTTCATTGGCATCTTTGAAAAGATGGAGGATGCGATCGAGGCTGCCTCTGCCGGCTACAAGGCCGTGCGGGCTATGTCGGTTGCCGAGCGAGAAAAGCTGATCACCGTGATCCGTGAGATGACGAGAGAGGAAGCGCCCATCATGGCTGCCATTGGCGTAGCCGAAACGAAGATGGGTCGCGTTGACCACAAAACGGCCAAGCACATTCTGGTAGCAGATAAGACACCCGGCACCGAGGATATTCAGCCCTCTGTGCGCACGGGCGACTTTGGCCTGACCCTGACCGAACAGGCGCCCTTTGGCGTAGTGGGTAGCATTACCCCCTCCACCAATCCGTCTGAAACGGTTATTTGTAACAGCATTGGCATGATCGCAGCCGGCAACGGCGTGGTGTTTAACCCCCACCCGGGCGCCATTGCCACCTCAAACTACGCAGTCGACCTGATCAACCGTGCGTGCCAAAAGGCCGGCGGGCCGAAGATCTTGGTCGCATCGGTCGTCAAGCCCACGATGGATACGGCCAAGATCATGCAGACCCACCCAGCCATTCGCCTGCTGGTCTGCACCGGTGGCCCCGGTGTGGTAAAGGCGGTGCTTTCCTCCGGCAAGAAGGCAATTGGTGCCGGTGCCGGCAACCCACCCGTTATTGTAGACGATACGGCTGACATCCGCAAGGCAGCCAAGGATATTATCGACGGCTGCACCTTTGATAACAATCTTCCCTGCATTGCCGAAAAAGAGGTGTTTGCCTTTGCGAACATCGCCGACGAGCTGATCGACGGCATGAAAGCGGTAGGCGCCTACCTGCTTTCTGACAGCGAGGCCGAGGCACTTTCGAGGATCGTGATGCAGGATGTGAAGAACCCCAAAACGGGCATTACGCAAAAGGTCGTTTCCCGCGATTGCGTAGGCCGCGATGCTGCCGTACTGCTGGAGAAGATCGGTGTTAAGGCACCGGCCGGCGTGCGCTGCCTGATCTACGAGACCGATTTTTCACACATGTTCGTGCAGCATGAGCTGATGATGCCGATTCTGCCCATCGTGCGCGTGCGGGATATTGACGAGGCGATCGAGCTGGCCGTCAAGGCCGAGCACGGCAACCGCCACACCGCCCACATGCACTCCAAGAACATCGAGCATCTGACCCGCTTTGCACGGGCGGTAGAGACCACCATTTTTGTAAAGAACGCGCCCTCCTACGCCGGCATCGGCTTCGGCGGTGAGGGGCACACCACCTTTACCATCGCCGGCCCGACCGGCGAGGGCATCACCTCGGCCAGAAGCTTTACCCGCCTGCGCCGCTGCGTGATGGCGGATAGCTTCCGCATTATCTGACAGAAAGGAACTAAAGAACATGGAGCTGAATTCCTCTCAGGTTGAAAGCATCGTGCGCAAGGTTCTTGGCGAAATGGCCGGCGGCAGCAGCTGTGCCTGCGCCTCAGCCGGCGTACCGAAGACCGCCAAGGTCGCGATGCTGACAGCCGCTAAGAAAATCGAAGTGCGCGAATACCCCATCCCTGCTCTTGAGGATGACGATATCCTGGTCAAGGTTGAGGGCTGCGGTGTTTGCGGCACCGACGTACATGAATGGAAGGGTGACCCCTTCGGTCTGATTCCGGTCGTGCTTGGTCACGAGGGCACAGGCGAGATCATTGCCCTTGGCAAGAACGTGAAGACCGACACCTCGGGCAAGCCGATCAAGGTTGGCGATAAGATCGTTACCTCGGTCATCTCCTGCGGTGAGTGCCAGATCTGCCGTAACCACCCGGCCAACACCAACCTTTGCGACAAGCAGGGCGTATTTGGTCTGATCGGCCATGATGATGCGCAGCCGCTGAACGGCTGGTTTGCCACCCATCTGCTGATCCGCGCAAAGGGCGCTACCTACTTCGTTGTCAATGACTTGAACCTGAACGAAAGAATGCTGCTGGAGCTGGCTACCGTTTGTGTACACGCGCTCAAGCGCGCAAACGGCACCGGCTTGATCAACTTCAACACCAAGGCGCTGATCCAGGGCTGCGGCCCCGTTGGTCTGATGCAGATCGCCGTTCTTCGTGCGGCCGGCATCAACCACATCATTGCCATTGACGGTAATGACAAGCGTCTGGAGATGGCAAAGCGCCTGGGCGCTAAGACCACCATCAACTTCCGCGAGCTGGATACGCTGGATAAGCGTGTTGCCGCTGTCAAAGCCGTATCGAACGGCATCGGTGCCGATTTCGCCTTCCAGTGCACCGGCGCACCGGCGGCAGCAGCCGATATCTACGCCTACATCCGCCGTGGCGGCGGCCTGTGCGAGATGGGCTTCTTCGTCAACAACGGCGAATACAGCGTCAACCCCCACTTTGCTATGTGCAACAAGGAGATCAACCTGGTTGGCTCTTGGGATTACAGCGCAGACGATTATCCGACCTGCATTGCCTTCCTGCGCCAGGCACGTGAGATGAAGATTCCGATCGAGGAGCTGATCACGCACTCCTTCCCGCTTGACCAGCTGAACGAGGCCATGGAGGTCAACGTGGCACAGCAGGGCATTAAGATCTGCTACCGCGCTGACTGAGGATAAGCAATGGCACTCGGCATGCTGGAGGTCTACGGCTTTACTACAGCGATTCTCGTTGCTGACAAGGCAGCAAAGACCGCGCCGGTGAAGGTCGTAGCGATTGATAAAAACAAGCCCGCAAACGGCGATTCCGCACAGGTGCCGCTTGTGATGGCCGTAAAATTAGAGGGTGACGTTTCCGCCGTTGAGGCCGCGATGAAGGCAGGCCGCGCAGAGGCGGAAAAGCGTGGGCTGTTCATCACCGAAAAGCTGATCGCCCGCCAAGCCCCGGAGATCGAGTGGTTCGCAGAGCTGAACGCGCTCGGCAAAGACAAGCTGCGCTAAGCAGCCCCACAACACAAAAAATAAAAAAATTATATTTTCTAAGGAGATTACAATCATGATGGAAGCACTTGGTATGGTAGAAACCAGAGGTCTGGTAGCTGCAATTGAGGCAGCTGATGCAATGGTAAAGGCTGCAAACGTTGTTCTGGTAGGCTCTGAGAAGATCGGCTCCGGCCTCGTTAGCGTAATGGTCCGCGGTGACGTTGGCGCCGTAAAGGCCGCTGTTGATGCAGGCGCTGCTGCTGCCGCCGCTCTTGGCGAGATCATCGCTACCCACGTTATTCCCCGCCCCCACGGTGACGTGGAGAAGCTCCTGCCCTCGATTAAGTAATCGAAGAGAGCTGCTCTATGGAACAGGCAATCGCGTTACTTGAGGTCCAGGCTATGGTTGCGGCCATCGCCGGACTTGACGCCATGGTAAAGACCGCAGACGTGAAGCTGATTCACGTAGAAAAGCGGCTGGGCGGCAGGCTGGTAACGGTTGTTGTCACAGGCTCTGTTTCCGCTGTTACGGCGGCTGCCCAGGCGGGCGCCGCCGCAGCGGCAGAGGTTGGCAATGTTAAGCTGTGCGAGGTCATCGCGCGCCCACATCCTGAGGTCATGAAATTCTTGACAACAGGCTAAAAAACAGATCAAAAATTAAAAAACATAAAAATCTTTTAGGAGGATTTTTCAAATGGAAGCTCTTGGTATGATTGAGACCAGAGGTCTCGTAGCTGCTATCGAGGCAGCTGATGCAATGGTAAAGGCTGCAAACGTCGTTCTGATCGGTTCTGAGAAGATCGGCTCCGGCCTCGTTAGCGTGATGGTTCGCGGTGACGTTGGTGCTGTGAAGGCCGCCGTAGATGCCGGCGCTGCTGCTGCCGCTGCTCTTGGCGAGATCATCGCTACCCACGTTATTCCTCGCCCGCATGCTGATGTGGAAAAGCTTCTCCCCGCTATTAAGTAAGATAGCAACGAGAAGAAATCCCCGGGTTTCCCTTGCGGAGATCACCTCCGCAAGGGCCCTCCCCCGGATGGCACCGGTCATGCCATCTGCCGGGTCTATATGCTCACACGAGTACCATTGACCAAAAAAGAGAAAAAAGGAACCAGGAATATGGAGATCAATAGCGCTACCATTGCCGAAATGGTGAAAAAGGTTATTACCGAGCTGGAAAACAATTCGTCCCCCGCCCCCGTGGGCAACGAGGTGCCGATTGGCGTTTCTAACCGCCACATTCACCTCACGCACGAGGACGTAGAGCGCCTGTTTGGCCCCGGCTATCAGCTCACCCCGATCAAGGAGCTTTCCCAGCCCGGCCAGTATGCCTGCAAGGAGACGCTGACCATCATCGGCCCTTCCCTGCGCCCGATTGAAAACGTGCGCGTGCTGGGGCCGGAGAGAAAGCGCTCGCAGGTTGAGATCTCCTGCACCGATTCCTATACGCTGAAGGTGAAGCCGCCGGTACGGGAATCCGGCAGCTTAGACGGCTCTGCCCCCATTACCATCGTAGGCCCGCGCGGTGTGGTCACCTTGAAGGAGGGCTGTATCATTGCCAACCGCCACATTCACATGTCCCCCGCTGACGGCGAGCACTTTGGCGTGAAGGATGGCGATACGGTAACGGTAGAGGCAAATGGCACTCGCCGCACTCGCTTTTATGATGTGCAGGTGCGCGTGCACAAGGATTTTCGCCTGGAAATGCACATTGATACAGATGATGCCAACGCCGTAGGCCTTGGTAACGGCTCTACGGTAACGGTAGTAAAGGAGTAAATTATGCTGAAGGGTATTGTAAGAGATAACATCGTTTCGACCAGAAAGCAGGAAGCGCTTGTCGGCTCTAAGTTTTTAGAGGTGCAGCTGATCGAAAACAACCAGTTGACTGAAAAATATCTGATCGCGGTTGATTCCGTTGGTGCCGGCATTGGCGAGACTGTGCTGATCACCACCGGCAGCGGTGCGCGCCTGGCGCTGCACAACACCTCTGCCCCGACGGATGCTGTGATCGTCGGTATCGTTGATTAAAAGGAAATACGTACATGACACTCAAAGATACACTTCGTGCGGCAGGCATCGTTGGTGCCGGTGGCGCGGGGTTCCCCTCGTACATGAAGCTTGCCGAGGGCGCAGATACGCTCTTGATCAACGCTGTGGAATGCGAGCCGCTTCTGTACACCGATTACATCCTGCTGCGCGAGCGGATGCCGCACATTCTGCGCGGTGCCGCCGCCGTGATGAAGGAATATCACATCCCCCGTGCCATGGTCTGCATGAAGCAGCACACCGTAGAGGCCTTAGGCCTCGAGGACGGCGCGTCGCTTGCCGCGCACGTTACCCTCAAGCAGCTGCCAAACGTGTACCCCATGGGCGACGAGATCAGCATGATCTATGAGGCAACCGGCCGTGTTGTTCGCCCGGGCGCCCTGCCCATCACCGCCGGGGTGATCGTATTCAACGCGGAGACCGCCTGCAACATTGCCTATGCGGCGAAAAACGGAACGCCGGTGACTGATAAATGGCTGACGATCGGTGGCGCGGTTGAAAAGCCGCTGGTAGTATGCTGCCCTGTTGGCACTACCGTACGCGAGATGTTTGCCTTTTACGGCGTTAGCGTACCAGAGGACCACGTGGTGCTCGACGGTGGCCCCTCGATGGGCAGGATCATCCCATGGCAGAGCGCCGTGGTGCGCAAGAACACCAAGGCGCTTCTCATTCTGCCGAAGAATATCCCTGCTATTGTTTCAAAAATGACCGGCATCAAGGCAGCCATCAACCGCTGCGGCTCTAACTGCTGCCAATGCACACGCTGCACCGATATGTGCCCGCGCAATCTGCTTGGCTACCCGCTGGAGCCGCACCGCATGGTGCGCAGCGTGACCACCGTAGCAGAGGTCTCACCCGAGATGGTGAAGGCCGCTACCCTGTGTTGTGGTTGCGGCATTTGCGAGCTGGCAGCTTGCTGCCAAGGAATATCCCCGAAAATGATCATTGACGAGTTCAAAAAGATCTTGGCAAAAAACAAGCTACGCTATGTGGCCGAGGAGGACGTTACCCCCTCTCCCGATCGCGCCTACCGTGTGCTGCCCTCTGACCGTTGGGCAAGCCTGCTGGGCGTTTCTGCCTATGACATGCGTGGCGAGCGCGATAGCCGTGTCATCAGCCCGGAGTCGGTTACGATCTATCTGTCTCAGCACATCGGCGCCCCGTCCTTGCCGCTGGTAAAAGAGGGCGATGCCGTTACGAAGGGGCAGCCGGTCGCCGCCGCGGCTGAGGGGCTTTCCGTGCCGCAGCACGCATCGATCGATGGGCAGGTCACCCTTGTTGATCACGAAAAAATCATCATAGAAAGAGTATGAGTATGTATCAGGCAGTTGGTATTATCGAACTGAAAAGCATAGCAAAGGGCATCGAGGCCTGTGATACCGCGCTGAAAAGCGCCGGCATTCGCCTGGTTTCCGCACACCCCTCCTGCCCCGGTAAATATGAGATCATCATCACCGGCACCATTTCCAACGTAACCGCCTCGGCTGACGTGGTAAAGGCGCGGTACGATTCTGCCATTATTGATTCCTCGATCATGGGGCGTATTGATCCGCAGGTCATCTCTGCCCTGTTTGGCACGCAAAGCGGCGTAAAAAAGGGCTCGCTTGGCGTGATCGAGACCTACAGCGCCGCCTCGGCCATCAAGGCTGCCGATATTGCCGTTAAGACCGCGAAGGTAGAGATCTACGATCTGCGCGTTTCGCGCGGCATGGGCGGCAAGGGCATCGTGCTGCTGACCGGCGAGGTTGGCGACGTGAGCGCGGCCGTTGAGGCCGGCGGTGCCTATGCCGGTGGGCTTGGCCAGCTGAACGCCACCAGCGTGATCGCCGCACCGCATGCTGAGCTTTGGGATCAGATGCAATGATTTTTTCCTAAAAGGAAGATGAAATATGGAACAGTTACCATTTGTGATTACGAAAAGTGAGCGCATTACCCGCCTGGTGGATGCGCTGTACGGCGTGATGCCCGAGATCGAGGCTGACCGCGGCGTATTGCTGACAGAAAGCTACCGGGCAACAGAGGAGCTGCCGATCATCAAGCGCCGCTCTGCTGCTTTTATGCATATTTTGAAGAACATTCCCATCGTGATCCGTGAGGGGGAGCTGATCGTTGGCTCGAACAGTATCTCGCCGCGCGGCTGCCAGGTATTTCCCGAATACTCCTACGAGTGGTTAGAGGCCGAGTTTGACACCGTGGCCACGCGTGAGGCTGACCCCTTCTATATTTCTGAGGAGACCAAGGCGCGCCTGCGCGAGGTATACCCTTATTGGAAGGGCAAAACGAACAGCGACCTGGCAAAATCGCTGATGGACAAGGCAGCCTATGATGCCTTTACCGTTTACAATATCTTCACCCCCGGCAACTATTTCTACAACGGCATTGGCCACGTGAACGTAAACTACGGCAAGGTGTTGCGCATTGGCTATAACGGCATTAAAAAGGAAGCCGAGGCAGCCATGGCACGCTTAGACGTGGCAGAGCCGGATTATAACGCACGCCGCCTGTTCTTAGAGGCGGTGGTAGAATCCTGCGAGGCTGCTGTGATCTATGCCGCCCGCTATGCCGAGCTGGCCAGAAAAACGGCCGTTTCCTGCCCGGATAGCGCACGGCGCGAGGAGCTTTTGCGCATTGCCGCCAACTGCGACCGCGTACCCGCCGAGGGCGCGCGCAGCTTCTACGAGGCGTGCCAATCCTTCTGGTTTGTGCAAAGCCTGCTACAGGTAGAATCCAGCGGCCATTCTATCTCCCCCGGCCGCTTTGACCAGTACATGTACCCCTATTACGCAAAGGATCTGGCAGCCGGCCTGATCACGCGTGAGAGCGCGCAGGAGCTGATCGACTGTATCTTTGTTAAGCTCAATGACCTGAACAAGGTGCGTGATGCCGCCTCGGCCGAGGGCTTTGCCGGCTACGGCCTTTTCCAGAACATGATCGTGGGTGGCCAGACCGAAAGCGGCGCTGATGCGACCAATGATCTTTCGTATATGTGTATCGAGGCTTCGATGCATGTTGCCCTCCCCCAGCCCTCTCTTTCTATTCGCGTGCACAACGGCTCACCGCAGCCGCTGCTGATCAAGGCTGCTGCCCTGACGCGCACCGGCATGGGTATTCCCGCCTACTACAACGATGAGATCATCATTCCCTCGCTGATCTCTCGCGGGCTGACGCTGGAGGAGGCAAGAGATTACTGCATCATTGGCTGCGTAGAGCCGCAGATCGGCGGCAAGACCGACGGCTGGCATGATGCTGCCTTCTTTAACATGTGCCGCCCAATGGAGCTGGTATTCTCAAACGGCATGGAAAAGGGCGTACAGGTTGGCCCCCGCACGGGTGATGTGACCGAGATGAAGAGCTTTGACGAATTCTTCGATGCCTACAAGGCACAGGAGGCCTACGCCATTAAGCTGCTGGTCAACGCCTGCAACGCCATTGATGCCGCACACGCCATCCGCTGCCCGTTGCCCTTTGAATCCTGCATGGTAGAGGATTGCATTGGCCGCGGCAAGAGCCTACAGGAGGGCGGTGCCCATTACAACTTTACCGGCCCGCAGGGCTTTGGTATTGCCAACATGACCGATGCGCTGCTTGCCGTTCGCGAGCTGGTATTTGAAAGGAAGCAGCTCACCCTGGCCGAGCTGCGTGAGGCGCTGCGCGCCAATTTCGGCTACGGCCTTACAGGCAAGGGTGCCGAGAATATGACCCGCCTGCTGGTAGAAAAGCTGGCTGAGAGCGGTGTTACGATCAACGAGAGCGTGGTGCACACGGTCTACCGCGAGGTGACCGAGGCCGGCCGCCTTTCGCCTGAGGAAAAGGCAAAATACCGCGCCATTCGCGAGATGATCGACGCCTGCCCGAAATACGGCAACGATCTGCCGGAGGCAGATGCGCTGGCGCGTGAGGTTGCTTATTCCTACACCCGCGAGGTTGAAAAGTACAAGAACCCGCGTGGCGGCATCTTCCAAGCCGGGCTTTACCCGGTATCGGCCAACGTGCCGCTTGGTGCCCAGACCGGTGCCACGCCGGATGGCCGCCTGGCGTATACCCCCATCGCAGACAAGTCGGAGG
>JAZQVK010000258.1:0-3000 GCA_045631765.1 Eubacteriales bacterium | reverse complement strand
GCCTGCGCAAAGCAGGCGGCCGTTCCTTCTCTCTTATTGATTAATCTTATACTTGGTGCCCTGCGGCGTATCCTCCAGCACCACGCCACGCTCAAGCAAGGCGGCGCGGATGCGGTCTGCCTCGACGTAATTCTTAGCCTTCTTGGCGGCCATACGGGCGGCGATCGCCTCCTCGATCTCGGCGATGAAGGCATCGTCTGCCCCGCTCTCACGCACGAAGCCAAAGAGGGCAGTCAGCTCGTCAAGCACCTCTTTGCCGGCGGCAATGGCGGCGGTAGAGGCCGGGCTTTCAGCGTTCAGCGCACCGTTGAGGTCACGCACCAGATCAAAGATAGCGGCAATACCGCCACCGGTATTGAAATCGTCATCCATCGCCTCGATCAAGCTCTCTCTTGCGGCGCGGAACTTAGCAACCAGTGCCTCCTCGCCCGGGCGAAGCGCTTCCTTTTCAGAATTCTTCAGGAAGAAATCAACCGCATCGGCACAGTTGAAGATACGCTCAAGCGCGGCCTTCGACTGCTCGATGATCTCACGCGAGAAGTTGATGGGGCTGCGGTAATGCGAGGAAAGGATGAAGAAGCGGATGGGCAGATACCCATACTGCTCAGCGATCTCGCGCACGGTAAAGAAGTTGCCAAGCGACTTAGACATCTTGCGATTGTCGATATTGATATACCCGTTGTGCAGCCAGTAGCGCGCAAAGGAATGACCCGTGCAGCATTCAGACTGCGCGATCTCGTTTTCATGGTGGGGGAAGATCAGATCCTGGCCACCGCAGTGCAGATCAATGCTCTCGCCCAAGAAGCGGCGCACCATGGCCGAGCATTCGATGTGCCAGCCGGGTCTACCCATGCCCCAGGGGGACTGCCAAGCAGGCTCGCCGGGCTTTGCTGCCTTCCAAAGGGCAAAATCCAGCGGATCCTCCTTCTGCTCGGAAACGTCGATACGGGCGCCGGATTCCAGATCCTCGATCGGCATGCCGGAGAGTTTGCCGTAATCCTTAAACGATCGGGTGCGGAAGTACACGTCGCCGTTCGAGGGGTAGGCATGCCCCTTTTCCACCAGGGTCTTGACGATCTCCAGGATCATATCAATATTGTCGGTAGCCAGCGGGTGCACAGAGGCCGGGCGAACGCCAAGGCCCTTGGCATCGACAAAATACTCGTCAATATAGCGCTTGGCAATATCGCTATAGCCAACGCCCTCCTCGTTTGCGCGACGAATGACCTTGTCATCAATATCGGTAAAGTTCTGTACAAAGGTTACCTCGTAGCCGCGATATTCAAAATAGCGGCGCAGCATATCGAACACAACGAAGCAGCGTGCGTTACCGACGTGAAAATAGTTATAAACGGTAGGCCCACAGGCATACATCTTCACCTTGCCGGGCTCGTTGGTGATAAACTCCTCTTTTTTACCTGCCATGGTATTATAAAGCTGCATAGAATACCTCTTTTATGTGTTCCCCACGCTTGGCGGGGGATATTTTTACACTATATTATACAATGTTTCTCTCTGTCTGTCAAGTTCTGCCGGCGAAAAAGCAGGTTATTTTCGAAAAAGCGCTACGCCGCCCATCAAAAGCAGCAGGCCACCCAGCGCCATGCGCAGCACACCTGCCTCTACCACCCGTGCCAGCAGGCTGCCGCAAAGCGCGCCGGCGGCACCAAACACGAGAATGAAAAGCAGAATGGACAGCGATAATTGCCGCCGGTGCAGGTGCACCACCAGTGCCGCCCCCAGGGCAAAAACGAAGGTGGCCAAATTCAAGCCTTGGGCAGCCAGCTGGCTCATGCCGTCTGCTGCCGTGAGATAAACGATCAATATACCGCCGCTACCGACGCCAAGACCGGCGAGTATGCCGATGAGCAACGAGATCAACAAATCAAGTATCAGCATCACACGACCCCCATCAGCTTCAGGCCGGAGTAGATGAGGATCAGCGCGAACAGGCGCTTCACCCACAGAAGCTTCAGCTTATCCAAGAGAAAGGCGCCAAGCACGCCGCCAACGGCGGCCGGTAGCGCAAAGCGCGGCAGCAGCGCGGCATCTACGCTGCCACCACGGCCATAGGTAGCCACCGAAACAAGGGAAAACACCAGAATGCCGAAGGAGCTGAGCACAAAGATCTCCTTGCCGCGCTCCCTGCCCAGCAGTGCGCCGAGCGTAAAAACCAAGACAACGCCGCCACCCGTGCCGAGCAGGCCGTTCACCCCGCCCGCCAAAAAGGAGGCAAGCGCCAGAATGCCTACCGCCAAGGGTGGAGGCAGGCTTTTATTTTTCATCATACGAACCCTCTTTTTGCATAAAAGCCGCGCAAGAAGCCAAGGATGAAAGAAGTTAATTTATTTTGATATTTTCAGCAAAGGGCTTGCTTTTTTTTCGCAGCTTTGGTATTATAATTATATATAACCCTATTTATTTGTAATATACCGGGTATTGACTCGGTGCCGATAGATTGAATTTTTTGAACAACGAGGGGGAACGATATGCTTTCAAGAGAGGAAAAGCGGCAGCGCAACGCCGCCAAGAACGAGCGCCGCATTGCCGAGGAGCAGCGCGCCGCTGAGGAAGCACGCCAGAAGGAAATGGAGGCGCGCGCCCGGCAAAAGGACATACGCCGCCGCGAAAAGCTGGAGGATGCCGAGGCAAGGCAAGAGGCAGCCGAGCAGCGCTTAGAGCACAAGGCGCGCCGCCGTGCCCTGCGCGAGGCCGAGCAAAAGGAGCGCGATGAGGACAAGCGTGCCCGTACCGCCTACCGCGAAGCGCACCCCGGCTTTTATAACCCGAACCTGAGGCTGCACAGCATTATCGTGGTTGCCCTGGTGCTGCTTTCTGTCTACACGGTTCTCAGCTTTCTGCTGAAGGAGCAGGCCGGCAGCATTGGCGGCGCGATCGCCGATGCCCTGCTTGGGTGCTTTTCCTATACCGCTTACCTGATCCCTATCTTTATGCTGGTGCATGCCGCGCTTTGGCGGCAGGACGTGCGCAACCGCGCGC
>JAZQVK010000257.1:0-6309 GCA_045631765.1 Eubacteriales bacterium | reverse complement strand
GGGCGAGGCCAGCGGCAGGCTATGTGACCGGGTAAACATGCCACCACTATCACGAAGCGTACTGATGCAAAGCAGGTCAAAGAGAAGATGGATGCCGTTTTTTTCAGCAAGGGAGCGAAAGGCGGGCGGCAGGCTGGAGGGGTGCCACCGCTCGCCCTCGCATCCCTCTGCCGCCGGCGGGCAAAGCCATAGGGCGCGAACGCCAAGGGCGCTTAGATGGGAAAAGAAGGTCGCGATATCGTCATCCGCCCCTAAAAACAGGCGGCCAAGCCGTGAAAGCTCACGCAAGGGGAGCGCATAAATCGCCCCGCCAAGCAGGGCGGGGGTGCCCCTGCCCTCAGCCAGCAGCAGAGGGAAGGGCTCTTTCTCCCCGGCGAGGGAAAAGCACACGCGGCCGTCTGCTGCAAACGTAGCATTCAATCGCCCAAAGATCCCCTCTATCACCAATCTGCCAAAGAATAAATGCCCGCAAGCGGAAAGAGTGGCCCCGTCGATCAGCAAAGCGTAGCGATCCCATTCCCCCTCGCAGCCACATAGGCGCAACGAAAAGGCAACGGCCTCACGCTCCCCATCCAGGGTCAGCAACAGGCTGACCGAGGAAGTGCCAAGCATGCGCGGCAGGGTAAGGCGCAGTCCGATCAGAGCGGCCGGCGGATAGGCCAGGCGCACACCAACGTCTCTGCCGTTTTCATAAAAGCTGATCCTGCCCTCTGCCGTTGCAAGCAAGGCTCGATCAATATAAAAATTCAACATAGCATCTCCTGTTAAAACGTAAGTGCTACCCCCTCGACACGGCGAGAAAGAATGATGGCCGTGCGCGGCGGCAAACGAAGGCGAAGCGCGCAGCCCTGCTCGTCAGCCCCGGCCTGCAGGGTCTTTTCATACTGTGAGGCCCAGCTGCCGGAAAAGAAAACCACATCATAAATCCCGGCAGACGGCACAGCCAGTCGATAATCCTCGATCGCCCGCCCGCTAAAGCTTACCACCACCAACAGCTCCTCCCTGCTGCTTTTGCGGCAGTAGGAAACGGTATTATCATCTGCCCGGTCTACCTCGATCCAGGAAAAGCCATCCGGTGTAAAGTCACGCTCCCACAGCGCGGGGTGCGCGAGATAAAACCGGTTCAGGGCGGCGGTAAAATCACGCAGGGAGCGGTGATCCTCTCGCTCCAGCAGATGAAGGTCAATCCCCACCTCGTAATACCATTCGTTTTCCTGCCCGAATTCGGTGCCCATAAACAGCATCTTCTTGCCGGGAAAGGTCATGATAAAGGTGAGGGCGGCACGCAGCGTTTCCAGCTTTTCTTCATGGCTGCCGAAGCATTTTCGGTACAAGGAGCCCTTGCCGTACACCACCTCGTCATGCGAAACGGGCAGGATAAATTTTTCACTGTACGCATACATCATAGGAAAGGTGAGCGCGCTGTGATGATAGCGACGATAAAGCGGATCCTTTTGCAAATATTCAAAAAAGTCGTTGGCAAAGCCCATATTCCACTTTAAGCGAAAGCCAAGCCCGCCCTCGATCACCGGGGCGGTCACACCGGGAAAGGCGGTAGATTCCTCGGCGATCATCAGCACGTCCGGCATTTCCTCCTGCACGGCGCTGTTCAGCTTGCGAAAAAAGGCGATCGCCTCTAAATTCTCACGCCCACCCATGGAATTGGGGAACCATTCGCCTGCCTCGCGGTCATAATCCCGGTAGAGCATAGCGGCAACGGCATCGACACGCAGCCCGTCGATGTGAAATTCACGCAGCCAGTAAAGCGCGTTTGAGACCAAAAAGCTCTGCACCTCTTCCCGCCCGACGTCAAAGAACCGGGTTCCCCACCCACGCGATTCCATACGGTCATACCCCTGGTATTCATATAGCGGCACGCCGTCAAATTCATATAGCCCCCAGGCATCCTTGGGAAAGTGCGCCGGCACCCAATCCATCAAGACACCAATGCCGGCGGTATGCAAGCGATCGACAAAATAGCGAAGATCATCCGGCGTGCCCAGGCGGCTGGTAGGGGCGTAATAGGCACCGATCTGATAGCCCCACGAGCCATCGTAGGGGTATTCACAAAGCGGCATCAGCTCTACGTGCGTGTAGCCCATATATTTAACGTAGGGCACCAACACCTCGGCCAGCTCGCGGTAGGAATAATAGCGCCCATCGTGGTGTCTGGCAAACGAAGGGGTGTGAATTTCGTAGATATTGATCGGCAGATCCATATCGCCGCCACCCAGTGCCGCATGCCGCCCCTCCATCCATTCGCCATCTGAAAAGACGAATTCGCTTTCGTGGCAAACGAGAGAGGCGCCACCGCTGCCCCCCTCTGACGAAAAGGCATAGGGGTCACCCTTCAGGCGCACGGTGCCATCCTGCGCCGTGATGCGGAATTTGTATTTCTGCCCCACCAAGGAAACGGGGGAACGATACCGCCCCTGCCAAATTCCCTTTTCACTTACCCGCTCTAAGGGAACGGCGCCCTGCCAGGCATCTGTAAAATCACCAACCACCGCCACGCAGGCCGCGTTGGGTGCCCAGGTGCGAAACACGTATTCCCACCCATCTGCCACATGGGTTGCGTGGCAACCAAGATAGGTATAAGCATGAAAATTGGTGCCCTGGTGAAAGAGGTATTCCGATAAGGCATGATCCATCCTGTTCATACAGTCTCCCTTTTTCTTTTTCTATATTCTACCCGGAAAGGAGTGTCGGATGGCGTCGGTTTTCATTCTGCTTTCTAAAAACCGCCGTAGCGAAAAAGCAAGAATGCGCGGCAGGGCTGTCGCACACGGCAGAGCCCTGCTTCTTTTTGTCGGCCATGCGCGTTTTTTGCCACACAAAAATCGAAGAAAAAACAAGGCAAAAAAAGAAAAAATAAAAATTTCCTCTAACAGAATTGACAAGCCGCGCTTTTACCAGTATAATGAAAGGCGGAAAATAAAAGATCGGAGGATCACATCATGTATTATATCGGCGTAGATCTCGGTGGCACCAACGTCGCCATCGGTATTATGGACGAAAGCTATCAGCTTGTTTGTAAGGGGAGCACCCCCACCCCGGCAAACGACCCGGAGGGCATCGTTCAAGCCATGGCAGACCTTTGCAGCAAGCTGGTCGAGGAGGCCGGCATCTCGTTTGATGACGTGGCCTATGCGGGCATTGCCAGCCCCGGCATCGTTGACCGCGAAGCAGGCGAGGTGGTATATGCCAACAACATCAATTTCAAGCATTTTCCGCTTTCCAAGCTGTTGATGGATAAGATCCCGCTGAAGGCAGTCTATCTGGAAAACGATGCCAACGCAGCCGCCCTGGGTGAAGCAAAGGCCGGCGCTGCCCGCGGCACCAAGAACTCGGTTATGATCACGCTGGGCACCGGCGTGGGCGGCGGTATCATCATTGACGGCAAGGTATACATGGGCTCGAACTGCGCGGCAGGCGAGCTTGGCCACATCGTCATTGAGAAGGACGGCCGCCCCTGCACCTGCGGCCGCAAGGGCTGCTGGGAGGCATACAGCTCGGCCACCGGCTTGATCCGCATGACCAAGGAAAAGCTGGAGGCCTGCCCGGATAGCAAGATGCACGAGCGCGTGCAGAAGGATGGCAAGGTCAGCGGCCGTACAGCCTTTGACATGAGCCGTGAGGGTGACAAGGCCGCGCAAGAGGTTGTGGATACGTATATTTCCTACCTCGCCTGCGGCATCGGCAACCTGATCAATATCTTCCAGCCCGAGATCCTAGTTATCGGTGGCGGCATCTCCGGCGAGAAGGAAAATCTACTGGCACCGCTGCGCCCGCTGATGCTGACCGAAAGCTATGGCGGCGGCGTGGTAAAGGCTACTGAGCTGAAGATCGCTGAGCTGGGCAACGATGCCGGCATTATCGGTGCCGCTTGCCTTGGCATGTAATTCTCGGTTTAAGATAAAAAACAAAGTATATGGGCGCACCTGTTTTTAGCAGGTGTGCCCATATGTTTTATGAAAAGTGATGCGATAGCAGATGATAAAATGATATCTTTTACCCTAAAAAAGATGCTTTACTTTTCCCGCTATATCTGCTACAATAATCTCACAACCTCTTTCAAAAAAGGAGAGCCATGATGAAGATCCCACATCCCTTTATCCCTCTGCGTGCCGAGAGCGCAAACGGGGCTCATACCGTACACGTCATTGACCGTGACTATACCGTTGGCATTGACGGCATGCTGACCTCGATCCGCTCGCAGGGGGTAGAGCTGCTGGCAGGCCCTATGCGCGTGGTAGCCGTAGAGGATGGCGCCCCCTCGTGCTGGGATGCAAGCTACGAAACAAATGAAAGCGAGAGCTTTGTACAGGCGCGTAGCGATGAGCAGATCACCATCTGCGGTGCCCTGCAATCCGACCGCTTTATTGTAGATACCTGCTATACCATTGATTACGATGGCTGCATGGAGATCGATTGCAAGGTCATGCCCCGTGGGCAGACGGTAGCCCAGGTCTTTGGCATTGCCGAGACCAAGCCCACCCTGTTCAAGCTGGATCAGCTGTGGATCGAGCTGCCCCTGCGCGCCGAGGCGGTTCCCTTTTACCATATGTACCCCAACAGCGCCATGTACCTGGCAGACGGCAGCGTGCTGCCGATGCACGATATGTCTACCAGCGGCCGTGTTCCTGCCGTTTCCTCGGCTATACCCTTCAAGGCGCTTTTGTGGCTGGGGGATGAAAAGCGCGGTCTTGGCTTCTTTTCGGAAGAGGACTTCTATTGGCAGCCGGCCGAGTTGAACAAGGCTATTGAGCTGGTGCGAGAGGGGGATCAGCTGATCCTGCGCCTGCGCCTGTTAGATTCGCAGCCGTCGGAATGGGATAGTGACCCCGCCCGCGGCATGCTGACCTATCGGCCGATAGATTTTCATTTCGGCTTCCATGCCACGCCGGTCAAGCCCTTTCCAAAGAACCCCTACATCAGCAACACCTTCCACCTGGATTGCGGCATCAAGATCAAGGGCAACTATATCGACTTTCTCTCGGCAGAAAACCGCTTTGATAAGCTGAAGGAGATGGGCGTCACCACGCTGATCTTGCACGAGAAGTGGAATAAATCGCAGAACTGGTTTGAGCTTTCAGAGTTTACCAAAAAGCAGGTCTGCTATATCACAGACGAGTGCCATAAGCGCGGCATCAAGGTGCTGACCTACTTTGGCTATGAGTTTTCCAGCATGTCACCCGCATGGAGCCACTTGAAGGATCGCGTGCTCTTCAAAAACACGCAGGGCAAGACCGAGGGCGGCTGGTGGCGCGTTCCCTTCCAGCGCGATTACATCGTTTGTTATCAATCGGAATACCAAGACGTCTTTATCAACGGTGTCGAAAAGATCATGGACGAGTGCCACACCGACGGCGTGTATCTCGATGGCACGCACCATCTGCGCTGCTGCACCAATACCGCCCACGGCTGCGGCCGCTATGATAAGCAGGGCAACCTGCACGGCCACTACCCCATTCACGCGGTACGCTCGCTCTTCAAGCGGCTTTATGACATAGTGGAATCGCGCGGCGGCATGATCAATGTGCACGGCTACGGCTTTATCAACTTTACCGCCATTCCCTACATCCATCAAAACTGGTACGGCGAGACATTGCAGTTTGCACTGATGAAGGGGCAAAACGCCGACCTGAATCTTGACTATTTCCGCGCGGAGTACATCGGCCGCAACATCGGTGCCCCGGTAGAGTTTATCGCGTATGAAAACCGGCCGTTATGGACCTTTGAGCAGGCGCTGGCTTGCTCGATCCTGCACGGTATTCTCCCGCGGCCGAATGATATCGGCCACCCGCTTACGCTGATGAGCCGCGTTTGGCGGATCTTTGACGCCTTCCCCATCGCGCAGGCCGAATGGATGCCCTATTGGGAAAACAAGGCCGAGAGCACGCACGAAAAGGTCAAGGTCAGCTACTACCGCTATACCACGCTATCAGGCAAGGAGCAGCTGCTTGCCTTTGCCGTCAATATCTCGGCCACCCCGGTCGAGGAGGTCACGCTCTCCTTCCCCGAAAACGTGACGAGCGTGCGGGATATGGAGCGAGACGAAACGCTCTCCTTCACCTTCTCGCTTGGTGCCTACGGCTACCGCATTTTGTATATCGACTAAACGACTCCTTGGCATAACCAAAAGCACAAAAGAGAGCAGCTTTAGGCGTGATACTCCGTTAAGAGTATCACGCCAGTTCTATTCGCCCTTGGCGAGTGATATTGCTACGCAGTGATATTTGGACTTCGTCCAAGTGATATTCGCTACGCGAGTTTTAGGGCGAATAGAATATCACTGTGAGGCGAAGC
>JAZQVK010000256.1:0-4695 GCA_045631765.1 Eubacteriales bacterium | reverse complement strand
GAACGCAATGCCCTGCCGAACTGGATGAAGGCGGCCGACGCACTGGATTTTTACGCCACCATGTTCCCGGATTTTGACCGTGAGCGTGCTATCTACATGCTGGATACGCTGCAGATTCCTGCCGCACAGCGGATCAAAACGCTCTCTAAGGGCATGAAGGAAAAGGTGCAGGTCGTGCTGGCGATGAGCCGGCATGCCGAGCTGTTTTTACTGGATGAGCCGATCGGCGGTGTTGACCCTGCCACGCGCGATTTCATTCTGGATGCCGTCATCCGCAATCGCGAGCCAAACTCCACCGTGCTGATCTCTACCCACCTGATCGCGGACGTGGAGCAAATTCTGGACGATTTTATCTTTCTGCAGAAGGGGCACATCGCACGATACGGCCCGGCACGCGAAACGAGAGAGGAAGAGGGGAAAACGCTTGACCAGCTCTTCCGGGAGGTGTTCCGATGCTAAAGAAGCTGTTTGCTTATGATTTTCGCCGTCTTGGCCGCTTAACGATCCCTTGTATGATCGGCATAGCCGCCTCGTCTCTGCTTTGCCTGCTGTTTTTCTGGATCGGTGGCCTTACAGGAACGGGCAACAGACCCGTACTGCTCTCCATTCTGGGAATACTGGGGCTGTACGCCTGCATGATGGGGCTTTCCCTGCTTACCTCAGCCCCTATGCTGATCGGCTATTTCCACTTTGCAAAGAACCTCTACTTTGACGAGGGATACCTGACCATGACCCTGCCGGCCAGCGAGCACCATATCCTGCTCTCTAAGCTGCTTTCAAGCCTTCTGTGGCAGATTATTTCCTTCATCGTAGCCGTTATTTCTATCATAGGTCTTGTGCTCGGCATTCTTTTTATCTCCGGCATCCCGCTGGATACGCCGCCCACCTCGCCTGAAGTATTCGTTCCCACCGGCGAGGCGATTGCTACGATTCTTAGCCTTTTACTGCTTACACTGGTAAGCGTATGCTTTGAGATCCTGCTTGGCATGGTGGTCATCACGCTTGGCTGCCTGCTGATGCCTAAGCATAAGATCCTTGGTATTCTACTTTTCTACTTCATTTCCAACTGGGTCGTCGGTATCGGAAGCATGCTGCTCATGCTGGTGCTCTTTGGCGCGACGGCCGCTATACCGATCGGCGCCATCACTCCCTACGGGGTCTTGCTGGTGCTTACCGGCATCATGGCAGCGCTTTCCGCGCTCTGCTATTTCTTCACGCACCGCATGCTAAAAAAGAGCATCAATCTGGAATAAAACATTTCTATAGCAAGGAGCAACGTCTTGGAATACAGAATATTGGGGAAAACCGGGCTTGAGATCTCGCGCCTCGGCTTTGGCGGTATACCCATTCAAAAGATCAATGCCGAGGGCACGAAAAAGCTGATCAGCGAGCTGATCCAGGCAGGGGTCAATTTCATTGACACCGCGCGTGGATATACGGTAAGCGAGGAATATCTTGGCTATGCGCTGGAGGGTGTTCGAGAGCGCTTTGTTCTTGCCACCAAGAGCATGGCACGCACCAAGGAGGCCATGGCAAGGGATATTGGCATCAGCCTGCAAAACCTTCGCACCGACTATATTGATCTCTACCAGATACACAACCCGGGTGCTAAGGATTTAGAGCAGGTCATGGCACCGGGCGGCGCGCTTGAGGCGCTGCTTGAGGCAAAGGCCGCCGGCATGATCGGGCATATTGGCATTACCCTTCATTCCGTAGACCTGTTTAGGCAAGCGGCAGAGCTGCCTTGGGTAGAAACGATCATGTTTCCTTACAACATCGTGGAAACACAGGGCGAGGATCTGATCGCGCTTTGCGCGGAAAAGAGCATAGGCTTTATTTGCATGAAGCCATTAGCCGGCGGCGCTATCGAGGATGCCACGACAGCTATGCGCTTTGTGGTAAGCAACCCGGCCGTGACCGTGGTTATTCCCGGCATGGCAGACGTGGCTGAAATCACGCAAAACGTGGCCGCAGTCTCTAACACCGCCCCCTTGACCGCCGATGAGCAGCACAGGATTACGGAGATCAAGGAGCTTTTGGGCACGAACTTCTGCCGGCGCTGCAATTACTGTGCCCCCTGCACAGCCGGGATCAATATTTCGGCGGTATTTCTGTTTGAGGGGTACTACAGCCGTTATGATTTGAAGGATTGGGCCAGCGACCGCTATGCAAGCCTGGCAAAAACCGCTTCCGATTGTATCGAATGCGGCGCGTGTGAGGCTCGCTGCCCCTACCAGCTTCCCATTCGCGAGATGCTGAAAAAGGCAGCCGCAGTCATGGGGAAATAATGCCTGCCCTTTTTCTTGCAAGGCATATTAAAATACGCTTTGAAAATTCTTTGGTCAGCATTCAAATCCTTTTCTCTTCGCCTTCCAAAATCAAAAGGCGCCTGATGCAAAGCATCAGGTGCTTTTTGATGGCTTAAACGAGTAAAAAGGTCAACTTTCTTTTTTACAGTTTTTTCTTTTCAAGAATCATTTTTTTGCACTCTTCCCAAGAGCCTTCAACAAATGCATCCTTATATAATCTCAAAGCCATATTGTCATTCATAAATATCATAACAACATTGTCTTTCTCTTTTATTTTTTGAATATTACTGTATTTGAATCTGCTGACAAATGTATGATCTGTGACTACCATTTCTTCATCTAAAAATTCGGTGGTACGCATCCATTCTGTAACACCGTAGGTGGTTGCGTACAATTTGTAGCTTTTTAACAAAAAGACAAAACGATGAATAAAAAGCTTAAATACCGCTATTATGATCAGTAATGCATAGAGATAAGTAACGATCCAACCCAAATTTAGCACAACAGATAAAATCAGTCCCAATAATCCCGCAATACCTACAATACACCAAAGAATAAATAAAAAGATATTCCCGGCTCCATGCAAATAGTATTCCTTAGCCCAAGATTTGATTAACTCTTTTGTGATTTTGTATTCGTTTTTCATTTTGCATGCTCCTTTAGAGTTTTACAACTTGCAATCAACGTTCTTCTGATGCGACCGCAAAGATTTCGATAATTTTTATATACGTGTTCATCAATACCATTTGTGTTGAATAACAGCCGTAACCAACCTTCTGTTTCGCTGCATTCTTTGAGGGCAATTTCGAATTTTGAAAGCATGTCGGCTTTGCTCTGTCCGTAATTGGCTTCACAAATATTTGCGTACACACTACTTGAACTCTTGCGAATTTGGAAAAGAGTGTTGGAAGAGACTTTTATATTTTGGCAAAGTAATTCTATATTGGTCGCAAGTTGCTCCGAATAGATCAATAAATAATTTTTAGCCATAATACCACCTCTTTGAGAATATTATAGCATATTTTGCAATACAATTCAAGAATTTTTCGCGATCTCGCAGCCCAATCACGCCGTGAGGCGTGTATATCATCAATTCCGAAGCAATTGCATATCATCAACACGGAGTGTTGTATATCATCAACACGGAGTGTTGTATATCATCAAGCCGCAGGGAAATACACGCTAACGCGTGATGAGATGCAAGGGTGGCTTGCCGCCCTTGATGATATGCACGACTGCGTCGTGATGATATGCCAAGCCTGCGGCTTGGATAAACAAAAAGAGAACATTTGTCGGTAGACAAATGTTCTCTTTTTGTTGGCGCAGAGAGAGGGATTCGAACCCTCGTGTGCTTTCGCACAAACTGATTTCGAGTCAGCCCCGTTATGACCACTTCGATATCTCTGCATGGCGGTCAGCCTCTTGCTGACCTATTTATTATAGCACACAAAAATCAGGATTGCAAGATGTTTCTTTATTTTTTCATCTTTTATTTTTTGCCGGTGCGCACATACTAAAGAAAAGAAAGGAGGGCGCCATGAAAAAGAAAGCAGAAAAACCGAAAAACGAGCCGGCCCATATGCAAAGCGCCGACTTCCCCGGTGCGATTGATACCGACCCGCTTGGCTCCTACACCGGCACGCCGGACAATCCCTACGAAAAGCCCGTGCAGGATGCCGACGATCTTTGACTTGCATTTTTTCGCCATCTGTGCTATGATAAAGAGGCACAGCGGCAAATATGGCCATGGTGCACGCACCATGGCCATATTTCTTTTATGCCTTACGGTTACCAAACAACGCCGGGATCAGGGGCCACAGCACGCCGGCCACCGGCCACACCACCCAGGTGATGTGCCAGGCTCCCGTGAGAAAGCTGATGCCCAAATAGATCGCCGTTGCCACGCACCAATAGGCGGTGCTGATGGCATCGGTCGCGCGCAGGCGGCGCTTATTCTCGGCGGTGTAATCACCGGTTTGCAGCAGTTTTTCAAAGCTGCCATGTACGCAAGCGGCAGAAACGATCAAGAACACGCCCACCGCGCAAAGCAGCAGGAGCAGCGCAACGCATACAACTATGTAAAATTCTGCCATGGCCATGGCGCCCACCACGATCAGTGGCAGCGCGCTGAAAATACACAGCAGCACGCCACCGGATAACGAGGCGCAATAGCGAAGGTGATGCTCCTCGCGCTTCTTTTCCACAATGCCGGCCACGCCGTAGGCAAGTGAAAACTCATCCTTTTCTAAATATTCAAATTCATCCAACCGCATGCCGGAGAAGATGAAGATCGCCACGGCGCCACCCACCAGCAGCAAAAGCACGCAAAGCCCGACCGCAGCCGCCACCGGCTCGGTGATGCCCCACAGAAGTCGGAGGCCAAGCG
>JAZQVK010000255.1:0-1953 GCA_045631765.1 Eubacteriales bacterium | reverse complement strand
ATTTATGATATGCACCCCAAAAGTGTCTAACTTTTGGGGTGCATATCATTTTCAAACGCCGAGGTTTTTTACTTGCAATTTCAAGGAATATGTGATATACTAATGCGGTACGGATATATGAAATTTTGCGTAAAAGAGGTTTTGATATGAGCAATGAAAGAAGCTCCTTTACCGGCAAGCTCGGCTTTGTGCTGGCAGCAGCCGGCTCGGCGGTGGGGCTTGGCAATATATGGCGCTTTCCTTATCTGGCTGCCAAGTATGGCGGCGGTATGTTCCTTTTGGTCTATATCATTCTGTCGGTCACCTTCGGCTTTTCCTTAATGGTGGCCGAGATCGCGCTTGGCCGTAAAACACAGCAAAGCCCGATCGGCGCCTTCCGCTCGCTGGATAGGCGGTTTTCCTTCGTAGGCCTGCTTGCCTCGCTCGTGCCGGTCATCATTCTGCCCTATTATTCGGTCATCGGCGGCTGGGTGCTGAAGTATTTCGTTGGTTTTGTGACCGGCGAGGCCGGCAGCATGGCTGAGAGCACCTACTTTAACGACTATATTGCCGGCGCAGGCCAGCCG
Organism: Eubacteriales bacterium; assembly: GCA_045631765.1. Lineage (GTDB taxonomy): Bacteria > Bacillota > Clostridia > Oscillospirales > CAG-272 > UBA1740. The sequence goes on along the minus strand of JAZQVK010000255.1, from coordinate 1,387 downwards.
CTGCTGTGGTTTGCCGTGTTTATCGGCATCACCGCGCTGATCGTGCTGTTTGGCGTGCAAAAGGGCATTGAAAAGGTCAGCAAGGTCATGATGCCCGCTCTCGTGGTGCTCATGCTCTTTATCGTGATCTACACCATTGCCACGATGGATGGTGCTTTGGATGGTGTTCTGTATTATATCACGCCCGACTTTTCGCACTTCTCGATCATGACCGTGGTGGCCGCCATGGGTCAGCTCTTTTATTCCATGTCGCTTGCCATGGGTATTATGATCACCTTTGGCTCGTATATGAAAAAGGATATCAGCATTGAAAGATCCACCCACCAGATCGAGATCTTTGATACCGGCATCGCTTTCTTGGCCGGGCTGATGATCGTGCCTGCCGTGTACGCCTTCTCAGGTGGGGATGCCTCTGCGCTGAAGCAGGGCCCCGGCCTGATGTTCGTGACCCTGCCTAAGATCTTTGAGACCATTCCGGGCGGCACCGTTCTTGGCGTTGTGTTCTTCTTTATGGTGCTCTTGGCCGCCCTCACCTCGGCCATCTCGCTGATGGAGACTATCGTTTCCACCGTGATGGATAAGGTCAAGCTCGGTCGCAAGACCTGCTGTCTGATCGTGCTTGGCGCCAGCTTTCTGTTAGGTATCCCCTCCTCGCTCGGCTTCAGCCAGGCGTGGAGCTGGGTCAGCCCCCTTGGCATGAGCATGCTGGATTTCTTTGATTTCGTCAGCAACAATCTGATGATGCCTGTGGTGGCCTTCTTTACCTGCCTGTTTATCGGCTATTTCTTAAAGCCCAAGACCCTGATCGAGGAGCTGGAGGTAAGCGGCCCCTTCCGCGCGAAGGGCCTGTTCTCGGTCATGATCCGCTACGTGGCGCCCCTGTGTGTGCTGCTGATCTTAGTCTCCTCGGTGCTCAATGCTTTTGGTATTATTGTCATTTAATAAAAAACGCGGGAAAGAGATTGCTCTTTCCCGCGTTTTGTGATCAGATCACGGAATATTGCTGAAAAATCGGTATAATATAGGTGTAAAACAAAAAAGCAAAGGAGAATAACCATGGCAGTTATTGATATTCACAAGGATAATTTGGAAGAGTTGAAGGGTGGCGATAAGCCCCTGCTGCTTGATTTCTATGCAGATTGGTGCGGCCCCTGCCGCATGGTATCCCCTCTCGTAGATGAGATCGCCGAGGAGAGAGAGGACGTTGTGGTCGGCAAGGTGAACGTAGACCGTGAGCCTGAGCTGGCTGCGCAGTTCGGCGTATTCAGCATTCCCACGCTGGTGGTGCTGAGGGACGGCAAGGTCGCCAACCAGGCAACGGGTGCTCGGCCGAAGGAAGCGATCCTTTCGCTCTTAGAAGTCGGATCGTAGCCATGTCGTTCTGTGA
>JAZQVK010000254.1:0-2957 GCA_045631765.1 Eubacteriales bacterium | reverse complement strand
TGGCCTTCACGCCGGCACGCTCCATCGCGTCCAGCGCGCAGGGGAGCTTGAGGTTGGAGATATTACCGGTTACAAAGGAAAGGTACGCGCCACCCGCGCCCAACATAGGCACGTAGGTAAAGATCTCGATCAGGCCAACCGCCCAATACATGGGAAGCACGGTGATCATGGCGCGCAGCATAGGCTCCCATTTCGGCACTACACCGTAAAGCAGGCTAAGCGCAAACGGGAAAGCGAGGATCAAAACGAACAGCGAAAGGCCCCATATGCGGCCATCAATATGAATTTGCTCAACAAACGAGCGGTTATTTTTCTTCATAAGCTCTTCCCTCCTTAACCCAGCCAATTGGTAAGCGGAATGGCAACGGCCATACCGCTGATCAGGCTGATGGGCAATGCGTAATCGGTGATCCAGCGGGCGTGCAGCTTTTTAGAAAGCACGCCGCAGGCTGCCATAACGACAGCCGAGCACAGCATGACCAGCACGGGAATGAGACCGTAGGTCGTTCCCTCAAAGACCAGCGTAACGTCGCAGAACACGTAGCCAAGGAAGGCCGAGATCATACCAAGGAACATGGCGTTATTCAGCAGCTCAGACCATTTTTTATCCTTTGCCTCGATCTTCAGAAGCCCGCCCTGAATACGCTTGGTCAGCAGCGGAACCAGGATAAGACCGATAACGATACCGGTCGTCATAACAAAGGCAACGGTTACGTAATCGGCGGCATTAGCGATGGTCTGCTCTAAGCCCAAGCCAAGCTCACGCAGCGCGCTTTCGGCGGCAACCGTCTCATAAGAGAGCGAGCCGATGACAGACAGGCGCAGCCAGGGCAGCGGCACGCCAAGGCTCTTGGAAAGCGTGATCACACCTACTAAGATCGCAATAGCCGGCGCGATGGTAAATACGATCGAGGAGGTGATCGTTTTGCGGATGATGGCCTTATCCATCCCCTTTTTCTTGGCATGGCTGAGCGCGCGCCAAAGGAAAAAGACAGACTGGCCAAGCACGGCCGCGATAATGATGCCCACAAACACAAACAGAATCGGACTATTAACGTGAAATTCCATAAAATTCCCTTCTTTAATTGATTTGGTAAGTATAGCATACCACTTTTTCAGAATTTTGTCAATTCCCTGCTTGTTTTCTCCGGTTTTTGCATACAGATTTTTTGTATTGACTTTTGCGCGCATAGGTGGTAAAATGAAAAAAACGCACGGCAGAGGGAGAACGGTATGCTGAAAACGATCGAGCACGAGGTAGAATTTTGTGTAGTAGGCGGCGGCCTTGCCGGCATGTGCGCAGCCATTGCCGCAGCACGGCGCGGGCGGCGCGTAGCGCTGATCCAGGAGCGGTCTGTACTGGGCGGCAACGCCTCCAGCGAGATACGCATGTGGGTATGCGGCGCACAGGGCAAATGCAACCGCGAGACGGGCATTATTGAGGAGATCAACCTGGAGGGTATGTACCGCAACCCCTACAAGCTGTACCCGGTGTGGGATAGCATCCTATACGGCAAGGTGACGGCGGAGCCGAATATTACGCTGCTGCTGAACACCTCGGTGTGTGATGCCGAGATGGCAGGCAACAAAATTCAGGCAGTTACCGCTTGGCAGATGACCACACAGTCCTTTCACCGTGTGCGCGCCAAGCAATTTGCCGATTGCTCAGGCGACAGCATTCTGGCCCCGCTGACAGGGGCGGCCTATCGCGTAGGGCGCGAGGCGCGCGAGGAGTTTGGCGAAAAGACCTCGATCACGGTGGCAGACAAAAAGACCATGGGCATGTCCTGCCTCATTCAAGCAAGGAAGACCGATGAGGACGTTGAATTTATCGCGCCGAGCTGGGCTAAGAAGCTGAGCGACGAGGATATTGCCCGCCGCACACCGCACATGGAGCACAGCGGTGAGAACTTCTGGTACTTAGAGCTGGGCGGCGACCGTGATTCGATCGGTGATACCGAGACGGTAAGAGACGAGCTGGTTGCCCTGGCCTTCGGCTTTTGGGATTACTACAAAAACAGCGGAAAATTTCCGGGGGCGGAAAAATGGCAGCTGGATTTTCTGGGTTTTTTACCGGGTAAGCGCGAATCCCGCCGCATGGAGGGGCCGTATATCATGCACCAGGGCGACGTACTCTCGGGTGGGCATTTTGCCGACGTGGTGGCCTACGGCGGCTGGCCGCTTGATGACCATGACCCGCGCGGCTTTTACCACCTGGGTGCCCCCAACGTATGGGGCGAGGTGGGCGTTTACGGCGTTCCCTACCGTGTGCTGTATTCACGGAATATTGAAAACCTGTTCTTTGCCGGGCGCAATATCAGCATGACGCACGCCGCGATGAGTTCTGCCCGCGTGATGATGACCTGCGCCGTGCTCGGCCAGGCCGCCGGTGCAGCCGCGGCGCTGGCGCTGGCACATGAAACAACGCCTGCCGGGGTTTATTTGCAACATATTGACGAATTGCAGCAGAGCCTTTTGCGGGATGATTGCTTTATCCCCTACCTGACCCGCCGCGTTGGTGCCCCCACCGCAGCCGGCAAGCCCTACGGCTGCGAGAATGCAGAAAACCTGCGCAACGGGCTGGATAGAAACCACCCGCTATACGGCGAAGGTGAGCAGGGCGTGTTCTGCCCAGTGGGCAGCGAGATCGGCTATACCTTTGATGCCCCCTGCATGGTTGACAAGGCGCACATCGTCTTTGACAGCGACCTTGACCGTGTAACGCTGCCGGGCGATAGCTGTGAGCAGTATCACAGCATGCGCGCCAACGTGACACCCGAGTCGCCTAAAATGTGCGTGCCGAAAACGCTGGTGCGTGATTACACGCTGGCCTGGGAAACGGCAGACGGCAAGCGCAAGGCCGTAGAGATCACCGGCAACATTCGCCGCATGAACGAAATTCCGGTTGGCGAGGCCGTCACGCGCATTTCTCTCATCCCCCATCGCCTGTGGGGCGA
>JAZQVK010000253.1:0-9956 GCA_045631765.1 Eubacteriales bacterium | reverse complement strand
TGCACGTGCGCTACCCGCTCACCCCAGTCGGAAAGCTGGGCAAGATAGTCCTCGCCCCGGTTATAGGCGTGCGAGGCATCAAACTTTAAGGAGAGGGCCGGCAGCTCGCCCAGCACCACCTCCCAATGCTTGGGGGAGACGATAAAGTTGTTCCAGTCGCAGTTCTGAACGGCTACGCGAAGGCGGCCGTCTGCCCGCTCGATCAGCTCCGAAAAGAAGCCGATGGCGTTTTCATAGTTGCGGTAGAGGCTGATGCTCTCGTCATAGTTGCAGCCGCAGACAAAGGTGCGGGCGCCCAGCGCCACGGCGGTATCCAGTAGGGCAAGATAGTTTTCCTTCTTCTCCCCGTTGATTTTTCCGCCCTCCTGTAGGCTGTGACACCAGCGGCCAACGCAGGAAACGTCGACCCCCGTGCGGGCGATCTCGGCACGCACGCTCTCGCGCGCCGCGATCAGGCGATCGGCATCCTCGGCGCTGTTACAGCAGATCTCAATAAAATCAAGCCCGGTGCTCTTTACCAGGTCAAAGCCCTCTGCCGTGTAGTTGTTTTGAATTCTTCCCAGTCTCATCAGGAATCCCTCCCTGTTTTTAGGATTTGTAACACCAGTATAGCATAAAAATTTGCGTTCGTCTACGATATATTTGCGCAAAAATGTCATTTTTTTGCTTTTTTTTGCGCAGGACTTGACAAAGCCCCGCTTGGTTTGTATAATATAGATGTAAAAAACCAAGAAAAGCATTGACGGAGACAGTAAGGCAGAAGCGAAAGAGCAAGCGAGTCGGGTACGGTGTGAGCCGACCTCCGGTAGACCTGCGTGAAGATCACTCCCGAGCTGCGGTGCTAAAAGGCATGTCCGATTAGGTGCCGCCGGCCTCTCCCCGTGATCGGAGAAGCATATGCCGGTATGCGTAACGGGTGGTATAGCAAGGCTTGCGCCTTGTCCTGTTTTTCGCGGGGCAGGCGTTTTTTTGTCCCTTTCCGGTAAAAAAGAAAAGGAGAGCGATTATGTACGAAAAGGTTCCCGGCAGTATGAATTTTGTCGAGCGCGAAAAGGGCGTTCGCAAATTTTGGGAAGAAAACAAGATCTTTGAAAAGACGGTAGAGGCACGGCGCGGCCAGCCCACCTATACCTTCTTTGATGGGCCGCCTACCGCCAACGGCAAGCCGCACATCGGTCACGTGCTGACGCGCGTTATTAAGGATATGATCCCGCGTTACCGCACCATGAAGGGCTATGAGGTGCTGCGCAAGGCGGGGTGGGATACCCACGGCCTGCCCGTTGAGCTGGAGGTAGAAAAGAAGCTCGGGCTGGACGGTAAGGAGCAGGTAGAGCAATACGGCCTTGCCCCCTTTATTGACGAATGTAAGGAAAGCGTTTGGAAGTATAAGGGCATGTGGGAGGATTTTTCCTCTACCGTTGGCTTCTGGCTGGATATGAAGGACCCCTATGTCACCTACCATAACGATTTTATTGAGTCTGAGTGGTGGGCGCTGCGCACCATTTGGGATAAGGGGCTACTCTATAAGGGCTTTAAGATCGTGCCCTATTGCCCGCGCTGCGGCACGCCGCTTTCCTCGCACGAGGTGGCGCAGGGCTATAAAACGGTGAAGGAGCGCTCTGCCATCGCCCGCTTCCGCGTGGCGGATGAGGATGCCTATTTCCTGGCCTGGACGACCACGCCCTGGACGCTCCCGTCCAACGTGGCGCTTTGCGTGAACCCGGATGTGACTTATATCAAGGTCAAGGCCGCAGACGGCTATACCTATTACCTGGCCGAGGCGCTGGCCGATCGGGTGCTGGGCAAGCTGGCCACCGAGGATGCCCCCGCCTACGAGGTGCTTGCCACCTACACGGGTAAGGAATTAGAGGGTCGCGCCTATCTGCCGCTCTATGCCTGTGCCGGCGAAGCCGCTGCCAAGCAGAAGAAGCGCGCCCACTTCATCACCGTAGACGGCTACGTGACTACCTCTGACGGTACCGGCATCGTGCATATCGCCCCCGCCTTTGGTGAGGATGACTCGCGCGTTGGCCGCAATTACGATCTGCCCTTCGTACAGTTTGTCGATAGCCACGGTAACATGACGGCCGAGACCCCCTACGCCGGCGTGTTCGTGAAAAAGGCAGACCCCATGGTGCTCGTCGATCTGGATAAGGAGGGCAAGCTGTTTGACGCGCCGAACTTTGAGCACGAGTACCCCCATTGCTGGCGCTGCAACACCCCCCTGATCTACTACGCGCGTGATTCCTGGTTCATCCGCATGACCGCCGTGCGCGACAATCTGATCCGCAATAACAATACCGTCAAATGGATTCCCGAATCAATCGGCAAGGGTCGCTTTGGCGACTGGCTGGAGAACATTCAGGACTGGGGCGTCAGCCGTAACCGTTACTGGGGTACGCCGCTGCCGATCTGGGAGTGCGGCTGTGGCCACCGGCATTGCATCGGCTCGATCGAGGAGCTGCGCAGCCTGTCGAAGAACTGCCCCGCCGATATCGAGCTGCACCGCCCGTACATCGACGAGGTGACCTTCCCCTGTTCGGAATGTGGAGGCGAGATGAAGCGCGTGCCCGAGGTTATCGACTGCTGGTTTGATTCGGGTGCCATGCCCTTTGCCCAGTGGCATTACCCCTTTGAGAATAAAGAGAAGTTTGAGCGCACCTTCCCGGCTGATTTCATTTCCGAGGGTGTTGACCAAACGCGTGGCTGGTTCTATTCGCTGATGGCCATTTCCACGCTCCTCTTTGATTGCGCGCCCTATAAATCCGTGCTGGTGCTTGGCCACGTGCTGGATAAGGATGGGCAGAAGATGTCGAAATCCAAGGGTAATGCGGTCGACCCGTTTGAGGCGCTGGATGAGTTTGGCGCCGATGCCATTCGCTGGTACTTCTATTCCAATTCCGCGCCCTGGCTGCCGAACCGCTTCTTCCGTGAGGCGGTACTGGAGGGTCAGCGTAAGTTCATGGGCACGCTGTGGAATACCTATGCTTTCTTCGTGCTGTACGCCAATATCGACAATTTTGACGCTACGAAGCATGAATTGAAGTACGACAGCCTGTCGGTGATGGATAAATGGATGCTCTCGCGCTTAGAAACGCTGGTGCGCGGGGTAGACGGTGACCTGGCCGAGATTCGCGTGCCGGAGGCCGCGCGCAAGCTGGATGCCTTTGTTGATGAGATGAGCAACTGGTACGTTCGCCGCTCGCGCGAGCGCTTCTGGGGCAAGGAGATGACGCAGGATAAGATCAACGCGTACATGACGCTCTATACCTGCCTTGTCAAGCTGGCAAAGGTAGCCGCCCCCATGATCCCCTTCATGGCTGAGCAGCTCTACGGGAACCTGGTGCGTACCAACGATAAGACCGCGCCCGAGAGCGTGCATCTTTGCACCTACCCGGTAGCGGATGAGAGCATGATCGACCCCGCGCTGGAGGCACGCATGGAGGAGGTCCTTCGCGTGGTGGCGCTTGGCCGTGCCTGCCGTAATGCCGCCGCCGTTAAGACCCGCCAGCCGATCGGCGATATGTTCGTCAAGGCCGATTTCGACCTGCCCGCATACTTCTTAGAGATCGTGGAGGAGGAGCTGAACGTCAAGTGCGTATCCTTCTCTGATAGCGTTCGTGCCTACACCACCTACACCTTTAAGCCGCAGCTGCGCACGGTAGGCCCCAAGTACGGCAAGTACCTTGGCGGCATTCGCACCGCTCTTGCCGCGCTTGACGGCAATGCCGCCATGGACGAGATCGAGGCAACGGGCAAGCTGATGCTGACGGTAGGGGACGAGGTGCTGCCCCTGGAGAAGGAGGATTTGCTGATCGAGATGACCCGTCTGCCGGGCTATGAGTCGCTTTCCGAAAACGGCGTGACAGTGGTGCTGGATACCAACCTCACCGAGGCGCTGCTTGAGGAGGGCATGGTCAACGAGCTGGTCAGCAAGGTGCAGAATATGCGTAAGGATAGCGGCTTTGAGGTGACAGACCGCATTACGCTTGGCATCGCCGGCAACGATAAGGTTGCCGACATCCTGCGCCGCAACGAGGCCGCCGTTACCACCCAGGTGCTGGCCAATGCCGTTACCTACGGCAGCGTGGCCGATACCGCCAAGGAATGGAACCTCAACGGTGAAAAGGTCAGCCTGTCGGTGACCCGCGTATAAATCCATAAAAAAGCAGCCGCCCATCGGGCGGCTGCTTTTTTATGCGTCCTTGCGGCCAATGTGAAAGAGGCGGCGCAACAGGGGCGCAAGAAAACGCGGAGAACGAACAACGACGATTTTCATAAGTAGCACCTCGTGCAGAGGGTCGCTTACTTCCCGGAAAAGTAGATAAATCCGACGCCGATAATGGTCAAGGCCTCGATCACTACCAGAACCTGCTCCGGCAAAAAGAACGAGACTAAGATCCCAACGCCGAAGGCAAGCACGGCGATCCCCAGCGTCCTGCATAGCTGATTTGATCTCATCACCCTTTTATTCCTCCCGTGTTAGCATACGGCGATAGCCGCTTTGCTACCATCATATGCAGGGAAGGGAAAAAGTGTGCTAAAACCGTACTCTCTCTACCGCCGTCACGCGGCCGCTGCCCTCGTCTAAGGTAAAGACAGCGCCCTCGGCCAGCACCTCACCGTCGGCCGGCTGGTGCCGCTCGGGCAGGCGGGTCAGAAACCGTTGCAGGATCGTCTCTGCCGAAATGCCCAGCACCCCCTCGCGGATGCCGCACATGCCCAAATCGGTGATATACCCGGTGCCGTGCGGCAGGATCTGCTCGTCGGCTGTCGGCACGTGCGTGTGCGTGCCAAATACGATATTTACGCGGCCGTCCAGGTATCGCCCCATAGCCACCTTTTCACCGGTAGCCTCGGCATGAAAATCAAGGATCGAGAAATCGTAATTTCCCTCCTCACGCGTAAGAATCCGGTCTACCGCGCGGAAGGGGCAGTCTATCGGCTCCATCTCTACGCGGCCAATGGCGTTTATCACCAGCATGCGGTAGCCGTTTGCCGGTAGAATGGTATAGCCCACGCCGGGTACCTCGGGCGGGTAGTTGGCCGGGCGCAAGAGGCGCGCATCGCTATCCAGCATGGCGTGTAGAGATTTCTTTTGCAGCGTGTGGTTGCCGCCGGTCAGCACGTCGGCACCGCCGTCAAGCAGGCGCGTAGCGTCCTCCGGCGCCGGGCCGACGATAAAGCCGGCGTTCTCGGCGTTCAGCACGGTAAAATCGATCCTCTGTTGGCGGCGAAACGCCCACAGGCGCTCGCTTAGGTAGGTCACGGCGCGCGGGTCGGTCACGTCGCCAAGGGCTAAAATTCTCATGGTCTTTTTTCTCGTTTCTATCCGAATCTGATCGGTTTTCTACATATAATAAGGGGAGAGACGGCAGGCCGTCTCTCCCGGCTTGGATTATTTTGCGTAATCGGTAATGCGGCTCTCGCGGATCAGGTTTACCTTGATCTGACCCGGGTACTCAAGCTCGCCCTCGATCTTTTGGGCGATATCGTGTGCCAGCAGCTTCATCTGATCGTCGCTGATGATCTCGGGCTTGACCATAATGCGGATCTCACGGCCCGCCTGGATCGCGAAGGACTTGTCTACGCCGTTAAACTCGTTGGCCAGCTCCTCCAGCTTTTGCAGACGCTTGATGTAGTTTTCTACGTTCTCACGCCGTGCGCCCGGCCGTGCTGCCGAGATCGCGTCGGCTGCCTGTACGATAAAGGCAACCACGCTCTTGGCCTCCACGTCGCCGTGGTGTGCTTCGATCGCGTGAATAACGTCCTTGTTCTCGTGGTACTTCTGTGCTACCTCAACGCCCAGCTGTACGTGCGAGCCCTCAGCCTCCTGCGTCAGTGCCTTACCGATATCGTGCAATAGACCTGCGCGCTTTGCCAGCGTGCTGTCAACGCCCAGCTCATCTGCCAGCATACCGCTGAGCAGCGATACCTCGATCGAATGGCGCAGCACGTTCTGGCCGTAGCTGGTACGGTACTTCAGGCGGCCAAGCAGTTTGATCACCTCGGGGTTGATGCCGTGCACGCCAGTCTCAAAGATCGCCTTCTCACCGGCCTGCTTGATAGAATTTTCTACGTCGCGCTGTGCCTTCTCCACCATCTCCTCAATGCGGGCGGGGTGGATACGACCGTCAGAGATCAGCTTCTCAAGCGCCAGGCGCGCCACCTCACGGCGGATGGGATCAAAGCCGGAGATGGTAATGACCTCGGGCGTGTCGTCAATGATCAGCTCAACACCCGTCATGGTCTCAATGGTGCGAATGTTACGGCCCTCGCGGCCGATGATGCGGCCCTTCATCTCCTCGTTCGGCAGCGGAACGACCGAGATCGCTACCTCGCTTACGTGGTCAGCCGCGCAGCGCTGAATGGCAAGAGACAGAATGTCCTTCGCCTTGCTGTCAGCCTCCTCCTTAAAGCGCGCCTCGTATTCCGAGAGCTTGAGTGCTGTTTCGTGCGCGATCTCGCTTTCGGCACGGGCAAGCAGCATGTCCTTTGCTTCCTCACTCGTTACGCCGGAGATCTTTTCTAAGGTTACGATCTGCTTTTGCAGCGTCGCCTCGATCTCGCCCTTCAGCTCGTCCAGCTTCAGCTGCTTGTCACCAAGCGCAGCCTCCTTTTGATCAAGGGTTGCCATCTTGGCATCAATGTTTTCTTCCTTCTGGGCAATACGCCGCTCCTGGCGGGAGACCTCCTTGCGGCGCTCCTTCAATTCATTCTCTGTTTCATTCTTAAGGGTCAGGATCTCTTCCTTTGCCTCAAGCAGAGATTCCTTTTTCTTTGCTTCGGCCTCGTGCATAGCATCGTTGACGATCTTCTTTGCCTGCTCTTCCGCAGAGCCGATTGCCTTTTCCGCAACCTTTTTGCGGTAAGCAATACCAATGATCAAGCCTACGATCACGCCGACAGCGACGCCGATAATAGCATAAAGAATTTCTGGCATGTTGTTGTACACCTCCTTGTTCGGTTTTTCTTTTTACGTTTTTTTGACAATAATACAAATATTAAAAGGGATAACCGTATAAAACATACGGAAGGATTTAATACTTATACAATTCTATTATATATGAAAACTTCCCGTCTGTCAAGTGTTTTTTACCTATAGCGCCGTTTATAGCAAGAAAAAATGCAAACTGTTCACGAAAAATTCATAAGATTTTTTGTAATACCCCTTGACTTTTTAGGGGAGTGGTGGTATTCTATTATCAGATTTTAGCACTCGAACCTTTTGAGTGCTAAAACGAGATCAAAAAAGAGAACGGAGGTAGCAAAAACGCATGGATCACGGCTTAAGTGACCGAAAAATCAGGATCCTGCAGGCGATCATTGAAGCCCATATTGCCGATGGCGAGCCGGTTGGCTCGAAATATCTGGCGCAGGATAAGCAGTTGGCCTGCTCGTCTGCTACCATTCGTAACGAAATGGCAGAGCTGGAGGCGCTTGGCTACTTAGAGCAGCCGCACACCTCGGCCGGCCGCGTGCCCTCTGAGCTTGGCTACCGCCTGTACGTGGATGCCCTGCTTGAGCGCTACCGCATGACCAACAGCGAGATCGAGGCGATCAATCGCACGCTCAGCGACAAGCTGCACGAGCTGGATGAGATCCTTTCCAACGCCTCGCGCCTGGCCTCCTCCTTGACCAATTACACCTCCATCGCCATCAAGCCCCGCCCGGCCACCGTGCGGGTAGAGCGATACGAGAGCATGTACGTGGATACGCGCAACTTCGTGCTGGTCATGCTGTTTCAGGGCGGCGCGGTCAAGACCAAGTATCTGCATCTCGATTTTGACCTCAATGATGAGCAGCAGGCAGCCCTTGTTCGCCTGCTAAACGGAGGCCTGTGCGGCCTGACCTCAGAGGAGATCACCATTTCCGTGATCTGCGCGCTGGAAAAGCAGGCCGGCATCGCGGCGGCAGCCGTTTCCCCCATCGTGCGCGCGGTATACGAGACCATGAGCGAGATGGACGGTGGTGACGTGCGCGTGCAGGGCGTCAATCACCTGCTGGAATACCCTGAATACGCCGACGTTGGCCGTATGAAGGATATGCTGACGATGTTTGAAAAGAAGGATGAGCTTCTTGACCTGATCGCCACCGGCGCGGATGATGACAACGTGCATATTTATATAGGCAAAGAGAATACTGTGGATGTGATGAACAACTCCACCCTGGTATACCGTCAGGTCAAGCGGGATGGGCACGTGGTCGGCGCCATTGGCATCATTGGCCCCTGCCGCATGAACTATTCTAAGGTCATCGAAACCCTCAACCAGCTGGCCGAGGGGATCGACAGCGCCATGAATGAGGATGACGGCAATCAAAGAAAGTAGAGGTAGGCAAGCATGTCTAAGAAAAAAGAGCAGGAAACGGCCCCCGCCACAGAGGAGACCGTAATTGAGCAGACGAGCACCGAGAGTGCTGAAAAGGCGGCCTTAGCCGCCGCGCTTGCAGAGCTGGATGCCTGCAAAAAAGAGCTGGCAGAAAGCAAGGATAAATACCTGCGTATGCTGGCAGAGTACGATAATTACCGCAAGCGCACGCAGAAGGAGCGCGAGGGCGTGTATGCCGATGCCGTGGCCGACACGGTGAAGGAGCTCTTGCCCATCATCGACAACCTGGAGCGTGCCAGCGCGGTGGGTGACCCCACCAAGATCGCCGAGGGCCTGGCCCTGACGCTGAAGCAGGTCGATTCTGCCTTCGCTAAGCTGAAGGTAGAGGAGACGGCCAAGGCCGGCGAGCCCTTTGACCCCAACCTGCACAACGCCGTGATGCACGTAGAGGACGAGAGCTACGGCGAAAGCGAGATCGTTGAGGTGCTGCAGCGCGGCTACCGGCGCGGCGATAAGACCATTCGTGATGCGATGGTCAAGGTAGCCAACTAAATTCGTAAAAAAAGTTTCATAGCTATAAAGGAGAAATTATTATGGGAAAAATTATTGGTATTGACCTCGGTACAACCAACTCTTGCGTCGCCGTATTCGAGGGCGGCGAGCCTATCGTGATTCCGAATCCGGAGGGGGCCAGAACCACGGCATCCGTCGTTGGCTTCTCCAAGACCGGCGAGCGTATGGTCGGCCAGGTGGCAAAGCGCCAGGCCATCACCAACCCCGACAAGACCATCATGAGCATCAAGCGCCACATGGGTCGCGACTACCACGTGGATATCGACGGTAAGAAGTACACCCCGCAGGAAATTTCCGCGATGATCCTGCAAAAGCTGAAGGCAGATGCCGAGGCCTATCTCGGCACCACCGTGACCGAGGCGGTCATCACCGTTCCCGCCTACTTCTCGGATGCCCAGCGCCAGGCAACCAAGGATGCAGGTAAGATCGCCGGCCTGGATGTGAAGCGTATCATCAACGAGCCGACTGCCGCCGCCCTTGCCTACGGCGTAGACAAGGATGAGCAAAAGGAGCAGAAGATCATGGTATTCGACCTGGGCGGCGGTACCTTTGACGTATCCCTGCTCGAGATCTCGGACGGTGTGTTCGAGGTGCTTGCCACCAATGGTGACACCCAGCTGGGCGGTGACGATTTTGACCAGCGCCTCATCGACTGGATGGCCGGCAAGTTCCAGGCCGAGCACGGCATCGACCTGCGTAAGGATAAGATGGTGCTGCAGCGCCTTAAGGATGCGGCCGAGAAGGCAAAGATCGAGCTTTCCGGCATGACCAGCACCAACATCAACCTGCCCTTTATCACTGCCACGGCAGAGGGGCCTTTGCATTTTGACGTTACCCTGACCCGTGCCGAGTTTGATAAGCTGACCGCCGACCTCGTTGAGCGCGCCATGGTGCCCACCAAGAAGGCACTCGCTGACGCCGGCCTGTCGATCGGTGAGATCGATAAGGTGCTGCTGGTCGGTGGCTCTACTAGAATCCCCGCTGTGCAGGAGGCTGTACGCAAGTTCATCGGTAAGGATCCCTTCAAGGGCATCAACCCCGACGAGTGCGTAG
>JAZQVK010000252.1:0-18413 GCA_045631765.1 Eubacteriales bacterium | reverse complement strand
CGGCGAGTTCTATTGCTTCGCAGTGGTATTCGGCTATCGCCGAGTGATATTCGCTTCGCGAGCTTGAGAGGCGAATAGAATATCACTGCGACCATCGGGAGCAATATCACTTTTGCAAAGCAAAAATATCACGCCGAGCCGTGCGAGGCATATCACTAAAAAAATCCTTACCGCCCGACAGTACACCTATAAGGTGTAATACACGATACCTTGCATAGTAAGACGCAAAAAAGGAGTACGAGCAATTTTGTTCGTACTCCTTTTGTTGTAGGGCGGGGGTTCATCTCCCGCCGCATGATTCAATTCATACCGTTTACAACGGCGGCAGCAAGCCACCGCCCTACAAGGTTGCGGTGGGTAAAGCCTGCTTTATGAAAAGCGCCCGTTAGGGCTGTTTTCTTTTAGTATTCAGACCGTACCGGTGATAACCAGCACGGCGGTGCCGGGCACGGTCGTCCATGCACCGGTCACGGGGTCCTGCGTAAAGGTGGCGGCCGGAACGGTGATCAGACTCTCGGTGGTGCTGAATGCGCCGGTGGTCTCGTTATAGGTGTAATCCGTGCCCTCTGTCAACGCAATGCCGTTGAGCGCAACGGTGATATCGGTGAGGATGGGGTCAAGGGTGTCGGTCACGGTGAGATTATCCGTAGCCACAGCATCCTGGTTGCCGAAATTGCGAATGATGAGCGTGTAGGTCAGGCGGTCACCATCCGAAACGATGGGGGGATCTAACTCCTTGGTGATGGAAAGCGAAGCGCCCTCCGCTACCGTGATCGTTTCGCTGACCACAATGGGGGTCATGCCCGTACCACCCGTAATGACGGCGATATTGGTGATACTGCCGCCGAGTGCGGGAGAGGCGGTCTCGCCTACCAGCGCGCGGTAAACCAGCAAAACGTTGCCGCCAGCAGGGATGGTG
The DNA here is from genome assembly GCA_045631765.1 of Eubacteriales bacterium. Classification (GTDB taxonomy): domain Bacteria; phylum Bacillota; class Clostridia; order Oscillospirales; family CAG-272; genus UBA1740. The sequence continues at coordinate 17,494 of JAZQVK010000252.1, read as the reverse complement.
ATATCACCAATGACCAACGGCGGGCCGGCCGTGACGATAGGCGCAGGCTGTAGCTCGCCGTTTACAAAATACAGCAGCGAGCCGGGCACGTAAGAAAGCGGCACAAAGGCCGAGTCGCCGGCACCAAGATCGTCACGCACGGTGATGCCGGTGGCGGCGGTGCCGCCCGCGTTGAGAAGGCTGAGCGCGTAGGTAACCGTTTCACCCGGGCGATAGGTCTCGCCCGCCGCGGTCTTAGCGGCCGAAATGGACTCACGCAGCTCGCCTATTACGATATTTGAGCTCACGCTGCCACCCGTATAGGTGAGCGTGGCCTGGTTTGTAAATATTGCCATGTTGTACCCTCCAGGTTGTCTTGAAGGGGCACTTGCCTCTTCATTACATCCTATGCGCGAGGGGCATGCCTTGCTCACAGGCAAGCAGCACGGCTTGGGTATTTTCTTCAGAATATTCGATCTCCTCTGAGATCATCACGGCGGCCTCTACCTGGGAAAGGCCATGCTGTCCCTGCAGGGCAAGAAACATGTCGCTAAGCAGCCGCGCCATGCTGACGGCGCAGCAAAAGCCCCTCTCATCCTCTGCCCCGCTTGCATGGCGGTAGACCAGGTAGGCAAAAAGACGCTCGTACCGTGCCCCCTGCTCGCCCTGTGGTATTTGTGGCGTGGTGCAGGAAAGAAACAGCGCCTTATGCCGCTCGTCTAAATATTCCAGCCCGGCAAAGAGCGGCCGGCAGGCCTCTATGGTGGGCGGTGCGGGCAGAAAAAGCGCCTGCTCGATGGCGGCTAAGCGCCAATCAAGCGGCAGCGCCCGGTCAGAAAGGCAGGCATAGAGCCGTGTACGCAGGGGGGTGGCATCAAAGCCGCACGGCTCACACGCGCGGTGCGGCGTGCCAAGAGGAAGAAGCGTGGCGTAATCCTCTTCTTCTAAGATCAGGCGGGCAGCCTCCTCGCACGAGGCACCCAGCCCACCTTCCAGCCGGCCGCCCACCGTGTTATAAAAGCGCGGGTGCTCGCGGCATATATCACACAAATAGTCCTCACCCACCGCGCTGATGATCCGGCACAGGCCGCGCCCGTCTAACAGCGGGCAGCGCTCGTCTGCGCCCAGGCGAAAATGCGGCGCATCCGTTTCGTCAATCACTTCGCGAATCTCATCCCCGATCGCGCCGGGCAGATCACGGTACAGGGACAACGTTTCTTCATCAATATCGATCTCCCAGCCGACGCAGCAGCTATGGCTGCAGCGGTCTGCCTTGCATTGAAAGGCCACGTAGTAGCGCGGCGCATACAGAGCGGCCATATCTTTTCACTTTCTTCTTTATATTCATAGTCAAAGCCATTTCTTTTTTTGGCTTAAGCAAAAAACCAAGTATACTCATTATATCATCTCCTTATTGCTTCGTCAAGGGAAACTGCACGCTTGAAAAATAGTTCATAAAAGCCAATCAAAAAATCACCGGCTGACCTTTGTCAGCCGGTGGGCTTTATAAATAGCCGCGCATATCCACGGCCAGCTGCTCTTCTAAGTTGATCAGGCGCTTGGTAATATCCTTGGAGCGCTCGTCTGCCGCCTCATACTGGTTGAGGTAGCGGTTGAGCGACTTGACGCCCATGTTGCAACCGTCGGTCATCAGGTCGGCGATCGTTTTATCCGACTGGTGCATGGCCAGCTTCATATTGGTCTTCATCCAGGACATGCCCTCGGCGATCGGATTGGGGTTTTTGCCCTCATCGTGAAAGCGGTCAAGCTGCTCCCCGATCTCCTTATCCAGCGTGCAATGCTCGTCCTTGCAGGCGTTCAGGCGCTCCTTCAGCCGTGGTGACTTCACGTAATCAATCACGTCGTCGATGGATTTTACCCCCATCTTGACCCCGGCATCACATTCGCGCAGCAATTTTACGGTATCCTGTTCGATCATGGTTTCTGCTTCCTTTCCTTTTTACAGGAAGTATCTCCGTTTGGTGCCGGTTTCATACGCGCCGTGCGTATTTTCTGCTTTTCTATATCATCGTTTATTCATATGTGTCAGGGCGTAGCGATTGCGAAAGGCAAGCGGCGTCTCCTTTTCGTGATAGCGGAAAAAGTGCAGAAAGGTATTGGGCGAGGAGAAGCCGAGCAGGGCGGCGATCTCCTTGACCGAGGCACCGGAATTCAGCAGCTGCTCCTTCGCGCGGGAAAGCAGCATGCGGTCAATCAGCTCTCGCGTGCCAATACCGGCCTCGCGCCGCAAAACACGGCACAGGTGTGCCGCGCTATAGCCAAAGTGCTGTGCGCAATCCTCTGCGCGCAGCGTAGCGCTTGCATTGATGCGGATCCATTCAGCCACCTCGTGAAACAGACGGCTTTGCTTATCCCGTGCGCCATGCTTTTCAGCAAGTGAGAGCAGCAGGTAGGCAAGCATCGTCTCGGCGCGGTCCTCCCCACCATGCTCCGGCAGCGTGCTGACGTGCAGCAGGCGGCGGAACAGATCGTCCTCTGCCCCGCGCTCCATAAAGGTAGGCAGGGGAAATGGCAACGAGGGGCAGGAAAAATGCAGCCAGTAAAAGGCAGTAGGCCCCTCGCTTACCCGGTAGCCGCCATGCCTTTTTTCGGGCGTTAACAGCAGCAGATTTCCCTTTTGCAGGGCATAGGGCTGCCCCTCCTCCTCGATATACACCTGCCCCTTTGTTACCAGCAGCAGCTCATAGGTCACCTCGCGCCGAACGGGGTGGATCCATTCCTCATCGGTGGTAAATAACCCCATCCCCTGCATAGAAAGGGGCTTGCCGCACAAAATCATATCAGTTTTTCTCACTTTATATTGGTTTTTGGACTTGAAATACACCTTTTCTCTATGATACAATGAAAACAAAGAAAAGTCAATTCATTGGAGGAAAAAACATGAAAAGCATAGGCTTTGAGCACGTGACCCTGCGCCGTGGCCTGCTGGCCGAAAAGGAGCGCCTCTCCCGCCGCAAGACCATTCCCGCCGTTTACCACCAGTTTGACCTTTCCGGCAGAAATGCCGCCTTCTCCTTCACCTGGAAGGAGGGAAAGCCGAAGCAGCCACACTTCTTTTGGGATTCAGACGTAGCAAAATGGATGGAAGGCGCCGCTTATTCGATCCGCCGCCAGCCCTCTGTCACGCTGGAGAGAAAGATCGACGCCCTGGTGGAGAAGATCGCAAAAAACCAGCGCGAGGACGGGTATTTCAACATCTTCCACACGGTGTGCGAGCCGGGCACGGAATGGACAGACCGCAACCACCACGAGCTGTACTGTGCCGGCCACCTGTTAGAGGGTGCCATCGCGTATTTTGAAACGACCGGCAAGCGTCAGTTTTTGTCCTGCATGGAAAAATATATGGCCTACATTCGCGACGTGTTTATGGTAAAGCAGAGCGCCGCGTTCGTTACGCCCGGCCACCAGGAGATCGAGCTGGCGCTGATGCGCCTTTACCGCCTGACGAAGGATGCGAGCGCGCTGGAGCTGGCCCGCTTCTTTATCGAGCAGCGCGGCAACAACGACAAGGATACGGACATTGGCTTTGGCAAGCTTTATGCACAGGATGACTACCCCGTGCGCGAGATGCGCGAGGCCAAGGGGCACGCCGTGCGTGCGCTCTACTATTACAGCGCCGTGGCAGACCTGGCCGCCGAGACGGGTGACCCCGCGCTACTGGAGACCTGCCGCGCTATTTTCAAGGATATCGTTACGCATAAAATGTATATCACCGGCGGCCTTGGCTTCCCGCATGGCGAGGCCTTCTCTTTGCCGGATTACCTGCCAAGCGACATCTCCTACTGCGAGACCTGTGCCTCGATCGCCATGGTCTACTTCTGTGCCCGCATGCAGAATATAGAAAAGAAGAGCTGCTATGCCGACGTGATCGAGCGTGAGCTCTATAACGGCATTCTCTCCGGCCTGTCTCTCTCGGGGGACGCCTTCTTCTACGAGAATCCGCTCGGCATTCACAAAAAGGCGCGCGACGCCGCCGGCCGGGTAGTTCGCTATTCTGCCATTACCGAGCGGGTTGAGAACTTCTCCTGCTCCTGCTGCCCGCCGAACCTTTGCCGGTTCCTGCCCTCGATGGCCGCGCTGCTTTACAGCGTGGACGGCGGTGACCTGTACGTGCACCAGTATGCCGATAGTGAGGCGACCTTGGACGGCATGACCGTTTCCCAGCAGACGGCCTATCCCATGACCGGGGATATCACCATCAAGGCAGAGGGTGCCTCTCGCCTGCTGCTCCGCATTCCTGACTGGTGTGAGGAGACCTTTACGCTGGATGCGCCCTACACGATTGAAAACGGCTATGCCGTGATCGAAAAGCCCACGGGCGAGATTCATCTTTCCTTCCAGATGAAGCCGGTGCTGCTTGCCGCCCGCGCAAGCGTGGCCGATTGCGAGGGGCGCGTAGCCGTGGCGCGTGGCCCGATCGTATACTGCGCCGAGGAGGTTGACAACGGCGCCGATCTGGATGCCCTCTATCTTTCCCGCCGTTTCCGCGCCCGCGTACGACGTGACCCCGCCTTTGGCAGTCTGCCGATTCTTCTAACCACCGGTTACCGCCGCCGCGCCTCGGCCTCGCTTTACGAGCGAGCCGAGCTTGCCGAATTTGACGAGACCGAGATCCGTCTGATCCCCTACGCTTGCTTTGCCAACCGCGGGTCATCGGATATGCTGGTCTGGATGAACGCGCGATAACAAAAAAAGAACAGGGCGAAAATAAGATATTGTATCATAGAACAAAAGCCGCATAGCGGCCAACAGAAAGGAAGCTCACCATGGCAAGAATACTGATGAATCTTGACCGCGAATGGCGGTTTCACTTAGGCGACATTGCTACCGATGCCAAGAACAGCCACAACCAGTCCTATAACAGCTGCAAGGCCGGTAACCAGATGGGGCCTGGCGGCAAGACCTGGCACGATGGCGAATGGCGCGTGCTGGACCTGCCGCACGACTATTTTGCCGAAAGCGATTTCTCGGCTGACAACCTGCACTCGCACGGCTACCGCACGCGTAACAACGCGTGGTACCGCAAATCCTTTGTGCTGGATGAGAGCATGGCGGGCAAGGAGCTGCTCGTTTGCTTTGAGGGTACGGCCGTTAACGCCGAGTTTTATTTCAACGGCTCGCTGATGGAGCGCTCCTTCAGCGCCTATACCGAGACCACCTTCGACATCACCGACCGTGCTTATTTCGACGGCCGCCCGAACGTGCTGGCCGTTTACATCAAGGGATTTGAGACCGAGGGCTGGTGGTACGAGGGTGCCGGCATCTACCGCCACGTGCGCCTGTATGCCAAGGATAAGCTGCACATCGCCCACAACGGCATCTACGGCAAGCCGATTCTGAAGGCTGGCACCAAGAACAGCTGGACGGTAGAGGTAGAGACCACGCTGGAAAACAGCCTGAGTGAGGCGGCAAGCGCCTCTGTTCGCGCTACCATTTTGGATGGCGACACCGTAATCGCCGGGGGCACGACCGCCACGGTCACCTGCCCCTTTGATTCTCAGACCCCGGTGGTACAGAAACTGAATGTCAGCCGCCCGACCCGCTGGGACGTAGACAACCCCAAGCTGTACACCCTGCGTGTCGAGGTGCTGCGTGACGGTGTGGTGGTAGACGAGGAGAGCACCCGCATCGGCTTCCGCACCTTCTCTATCGACGCTGACCGCGGCTTCTTCCTCAACGATCGCCCCCTGAAGATCAAGGGCACCTGTAACCACCAGGACCATGCCGGTGTTGGCGTAGCCGTACCGGATTCGGTGCAGTACTACCGCGTTAAGCGCCTGAAGGAAATGGGCACCAACGCCTACCGCTGCTCGCACAACCTGCCGGCCAAGGAGATCCTTGACGCCTGCGACGAGCTGGGTATCATCGTAATGGACGAGAACCGCCGCTTTGAGGGGCGAAAGGAGGTTCTGGAATATCTGGATATTATGGTCAAGCGTGACCGCAACCACCCCTCAGTCATCTTCTGGTCGCTCTTTAACGAGGAGCCGCTGCAAAACACCGAGGAGGGGGCGCAGATCTTCCGCCGGATGAAGAACCGCGTGCTGCACCTGGATGATACCCGTCTGATCACCGGTGCCATCAACGGCCGCATGGACGGTGCAGGTCTGGAGATGGACGTGACCGGCATGAACTACGGCATTGGCAACATAGCGAGATACCACGCTGAGTATCCGACCCAGCCGATCATCGGCTCGGAGAACAACAGCGCCGTTACCACCCGTGGCTGCTATAAGAGCGACCGTGAGGTCGCGCAGGTACTGCACAACTATGACGAGGAGGTCGTGCCGTGGGGGCAGACCGTTCGCGATACCTGGCGCTTTACCCGTGAGAACGATTATTTCGCCGGCATCTTTATCTGGACGGGCTTTGACTACCGCGGCGAGCCCACGCCCTTTAAGTGGCCCTCCGTTTCCTCCCAGTTCGGTATTATGGATACCTGCGGCTTCCCGAAGGATTCCTTCTACTTCAACAAGGCCTGCTCCACCGACAAGCCGATGGTACACCTCCTCCCGCACTGGAATTGGAAAAAGGGCGAGACGGTGCGCGTGATGGCCGTTTCCAACTGCGAGGAGGTTGAGCTTTTCCTCAACGGCAAGTCGCTTGGCCGCAAGCCCTGTGATGCCTGCGACCCGGCTGAATGGCAGGTAGAATTTGCCCCCGGCCGCCTGGTAGCCAGAGCATTCCGTGGCGGCAAGCAGGTAGCCAAGGCCGAGCAGCGCACGGCCGGCAAGCCCTATGCCATCAAGATCTGCCCGGACAGCACCGTGATCAAAAACGACGGGGCTGATACCGCCGTGGTCAACTTCTGCGTGGTGGATAAGCGCGGCGTGGTGGTGCCCACCGCCAACCACCTGCTCCACTTTGATATCACGGGCGACGGCTTTGTACGCGGCGTTGGCAATGGCGACCCGAACAGCCATGAGTCTGATATTCTGCCAAAGAGACGAGCCTATTGCGGCTGGTGCCAGGCGCTGATCTCGACAAAGCTGGGTGGCAAGACGCTTTCGCTGCGCGCATGGAGCGACAAGCTGGAGGCGGCCACGCTTGATTTCACGGTAGAAGAGGTACCCGCACCGCTTTGCCCGAAGAACGTGACCAACTATCTGCTTGACGGCTTTACCATGTCGAACGTGACCGACGAGAAGCCGGATCCGCTGGTGAAGATCAGCGATGACGATATGAACTCCTTTATCCCCGTGCAGTTCGTAGAGGCCTGCCACCAGCGCGACTTCCGCAACGGCTGGCGTATCTACCGTGTCTGCCCGAAGGTACAGGGTGGCGGCGTTTACACGCTGAACTTCTCGTATGCACGCTCGCTGTACACCGAGATCTATATCAACGGTCAGCATGTCGAGACCATTGACAAGTACATCAACGGCATGTATGTGACCAAGCAGTTTACCGTGGCCGCCGGCGACACGCCGGATATCCGTATTTTGATGCATTGCCAGAATGAAAGCGAATACGGCGCCGGCTTTGCGGGCAAGGTAGAAATGATGGAAGTTATCTGATCCCCTTGACGAATACGGTATACCTTGTGATACAAAGAAATGGTGGAGAACGATTTTCGTTCTCCACCATTTCTTATTTGGTCAGTTGGATCGTTAAGGCCGTTTGGCCTGCTTCAAAAGTGTATTCGGCAGCAGCGCTCTGCCCCTCTGGCATGCCGACCAGGGTGACACGGTAATCCGCAATCGCCTCCCCCGCCTTCAGCGTAAAGGTCATTTGGCCGTTTGCATCCGTCTTTTTGGGAACAAAGCAGGCCTCATCCTTGCATAGCTGCACCAAAACGCCGGCAACAGGCTGCCCCTCGCTATCCAGCACCGTGACGGTGTAGGTAGCAGGCGCGTTCGTCTCGCCGCCCGGCGCACAGGCCGAGAGGCCAAGAGCAAGAGAAAGCAGCAAGCATATCGATAATAGCTTTTTCATAGGGCATTCCTCCACGTTTCACACATTATTCGTATACGTCAGCCAGGTCGAGAATGAGACGCTCGGTCTTTTCCCAGCCCAGGCACGGGTCGGTGATAGACTTGCCGTACACGCCGTCGCCCACCTTCTGGCAGCCATCCTCGATGTAGCTTTCGATCATCAGACCCTTGACCAGCTTCTTCACATCCTCATTATGGCGGCAGCTATGCAGCACCTCCATGGCGATGCGCGTCTGCTCAAGGTACTTCTTGCCGGAGTTGGCATGGTTGGTATCCACGATGACCGAGGGATTCTGCAGATTCTTTTCGGCATAGGCATTTGCCAGGTGAAGCAGATCCTCGTAGTGATAGTTGGGGTAGGAGTTGCCGCGCTCATCCACGTAGCCGCGCAGAATGGCGTGGGCAAGCGGATTGCCGTGCGAATGCACCTCCCAGCCGCGGTAAATAAAGTCATGCGCGTGCTGGGCGGCGGTGATCGAGTTCATCATGACCGAGATATCGCCGGCGGTGGGGTTCTTCATACCAACCGGCACGTTCAGACCGGAGGCGGTCAGACGGTGGTGCTGATCCTCTACCGAACGGGCGCCAATGGCCACGTAGGCAAGCAGATCATTGAGGTAGCGGTGGTTTTCGGGATAGAGCATTTCATCGGCGCAGGTAAAGCCGGTCTCCTTTAAGGCACGCATATGCAGCTCTCGAATGGTAACGATGCCGCGCAGCATATCCGGCTTTTCATTCGGGTCGGGCTGGTGGATCATGCCCTTATAGCCATCACCCGTGGTGCGGGGCTTGCCGGTGTAAATACGCGGAATCATGCAGATCTTATCCTTCACCCTCTCCTGCACGCCGCGCAGGCGGTTGATATAATCGAGAACCGAATCCTCAGAATCGGCTGAGCAGGGGCCGATGACCAAAATGAGCTTACGCAGCTCACCACGGAAGATAGCGGCGATCTCGGCATCGCGCTCCTCCTTGATCTTTGTCATTTCGGGGGTTACGGGGTACTGCTCCTTGATCTCCTTGGGGATCGGGAGCTTGCGGCTGAATTCCATATTCATGGGGAAGGTACCTTCTTTCTATACGATCAATTGGTTTTTTTATCAAACAGGGCACGACGGGCGGTAGAGGCACGCATCATTTCGCGCAGGCCCTCGCGGTCATCGGTTTCAAGGCGCTCGCGCAGGCGGGCAAGCTCGTCCTCAAACAAGCTCATCTGCCGCAAAAGCGCGGGCTTGTTGCGCAAGAACAGCTCGCTCCACATCTCGTCGTTGAGGCGGGCGATCCTGGTCAGGTCACGGAAGGAGTCGCCGGTGTAATCCTGCAGGTGCTCGTTATGCTCGCAGGTCATCAGGCACACGGCGATGCAGTGGGTCAGCTGAGAAACAAAGCCGATGATATCGTCATGCTCGTCAGGTGAGAGGGTGGAGATGCGGGCAAAGCCAAGCACCTCGCCCAGGTGACAGCACAGCTCGATGGCATCGGGCGTGTTGCGCTTGGTGGGGGTAACCACGTAGTTGGCACCGCGGAAGATGGCGGGGTCGCTATTCTCTACCCCGCTGACCTCACGCCCGGCCATCGGGTGGCAGGCGATAAATTCCACGTCCGGCCGCAGGATGTCCTGGATGGGATCAACAATACAGCCCTTGACGCCGGTTACGTCAGTCAAGATAGCGCCGGGCTTAAAATGCTGCTGGTAATCACGGATCCAATCTAAGAACACGCCGGGGTACAGGGCAAACACGACCAGATCGGCCTCGCCGATCAAGGCAGGATCCGGGCTGGCGGCGCCTTTGGCAATCATACCCACCGAAAGGGCGTAGTCGATCGTCTTTTGCCGGCCGGTAATGGCGGTGACGTAATAGCCCTGATCGGTAAGTGAGCGGGCATAGCTGCCGCCGATGAGACCGAGACCTACGATGAGAATTTTTTTCGTTGTATCAAGCTTCATATAATATTACCTGTGCGCCTATAGAGCGCATTTTTTCAAAATAATCGGGCATGCTCTTGCGCACGGCCTCGGCATCGTCGATCTCGCCGCCGGTGAGATTAAGCAGGGTGCAGAGAGCCATCACGATGCGGTGATCATTATGGCCGTGAAGCGGCTCATCGGGTGCGTGAAAGGCCTGGGGGTAGACCACAATGGAATCCTCTAACACCTCTACCGTCGTGCCAAACTTTGCAAGCTCGGCTGCCATGGCGGCGCCACGGTCACTTTCCTTGATGCGCAGGCGGCGTGTGCCGCAAAAGACAGCGCCGTTCTTGGCGGCGGCCACCGCCATCAGAATAGGCCCCAGATCGGGGCAGTTGCCCAGGTGAATGGTAGGCGTTCCCTTTTCCAGCATTCCGTAATAGCGGACGTAGGCCATGTCGCCCTGTAGGCTATCCGGCCGCAGGCCGGTAACCTCTACCCGGCTGCCAAGCAGATTTAGGGCGGCAAAGAAGGCAGCGCCGGAATAATCCCCCTCTACGGTGCATTCGGCCGGATGGTAGGTCTGCCCACCGGGGATAGAGAGCGTTCTTTCATCCGCCCAGAAGGCACGGATGCCAAAGGCGGCAAGCGCCTGTAGCGTCAGGTCGATGTACGGCCGGCTTTCCAGCGGCGGGGTGATCAGAATACGGCTATCCCCCTCGCACAGCGGCAGGGCGAACAGCAGACCGCTGATAAACTGGCTGCTGATGTTGCCAACCACGCGGTAATCACCGCCCGCCAGGCACCCGCCAACCGTTACCGTGCTTGGCGTGCGGCAAAAGGTAAAGCCCTGGCCGGTGCAGATGGTCTCGTAAATATCCAAGGGGCGGGAAAGCAGCTTTTCGGTACCGCTGAAGCAGGCCTCGGCCTTGCCAAGCAGAGCCAAGGGGATGAGAAAGCGCAGCGTGCTGCCGCTTTCGTTACAGGGCAGCTCTGCCGCGGTGCTGCGGGCACGGACGTCGGTGCCGTATACCACGGCATCCTCCCCCAGCCGCTCGATGCGTGCGCCAAGGGCACGCAGGCAGGCGATGGTGGCGGTAATATCGGCCGAATCGGCCAGGTTATGGATCACGCTTTTCCCATTTGCTAAGGCAGCCGAGATCAGCAGGCGGTGCGCCATGCTTTTGGAGGGCGGTGCCGAAACGCTGCCGAAAAGGGTAGCGGGGGTCATGACAGCTCTCACGGCTCCTGCCCCCTTGCATGCGCGATCAGCTTATCAATGGCACGAAGATAGCCGTCTGTCCCCAGGCCGCTGACCACGTCGATGCAGGCCTCGCGGATATAGCTGATCTTGCGATATTCCTCCCGCTCGTTCACGTGGGAGATGTGCACCTCTACGCAGGGCTGGCTGACGGCGCGAACGGCATCCGGCAGGGCCACGCTGGTGTGCGTGTAGCCACCCGGATTGATCACAATGCCGTCATAGCGGCGGTAGGTGCGCTGTATACAATCAATGAGGTCACCCTCGTGATTGGATTGATAAAAGGAAACGCGTACGCCCACCGAGCGGGCGTATCGCTTGATCTTGTTTACCAGATCGCGGTAGCTTTCACTACCGTAATGCGTGGGCTCCCGAATGCCGAGCATATTCAGATTCGGGCCGTTAATTACCATGATCCTCATCCGAAGAGAAAATCCTTTCGTATGTTTTCTACGCTGTGCGCGATATCCTCGTCTGTGGCAACGCGCACGTCGGCGGCGGCGCAGTAAAGCGGGTAGCGCTCGCGGTAGCGGCGAGCCAGCGCATCCTCGTTTGAGGAGAGCGGGCGGTCGCTTGTGGGGCGAATATATTCAAGGGCACGGTCAAGGAAATAGATCCTGCCGCCACGGCGCATGCGGTGTAGGTTCTCTGCACGCAGAATGGCACCGCCACCGGTGGCGATCACCGCGCCGCGCACGCCCTGCGAAAGGCGAGAGATGGCTGCCGCCTCTAAATCACGGAAGGCCTGCTCTCCCTCCTCGGCAAAGATGGTGGGAATATCCCGCCCGTCTGCCTGCACGATCTCGTCATCCGAATCGTAAAAGGGGCGGTTCATGGCTGCGGCCAAGGCACGACCAACCGTGCTCTTGCCCGAGCCGGGCATGCCGATGAGATAAATGTTTTCCTTTTCCTGCTGTACCGCGCAAAAAACGCGCTCAGCCTCCTCACGCGAGACGGGCTTGCCGGTGAAGATAGAAACGGCGTGCACCGCCTGTGCCACCAGCATATACAGCCCCCCCTCCGCCGGGATGCCGCGTGCGCGTGCCGCCTGCACCAGGTCGGTGCGCAGCGGGTTGTAGATAGCGTCACACAGGCCGGCCAGGTGCGGGAAGCGCGTAACGTCGATCGGGCAGGCATCCTCGTACGGATACATGCCCACCGGGGTCGCATTGATGATATACGAGGCGTGCGCGTAGCGCGCATAGGCCTCCTCATAGCTGACGACTCCCTCGCGTGCCGTGCGGCCAACCGTTATGATCTCAGAGGCCCCCCGGGCGCGGCAAACGGCATTGGCCGTTTTAGCGGTGCCGCCGCTGCCAAGAATGAGCACCGTGCGGCCGGCAAGCGGCACGCCCACACGGTCGATGAGGTCTGAAAGACCTGCAAAATCGGTATTATAGCCGTACAGGCGATCCCCTACCCGCTTCACGGTGTTGACCGCGCCGATGGCGGCGGCAGCCTCGTCGATCTCGTCTAAGTAAGGAATCACGGTCGTTTTATACGGAATGGTCACATTGATGCAGGAAAATTCCTTTGCCTGCATAAAGGGGCCAACCGCCTCGGTCGGCAGCTCACACAGCTCGTAGGTGTAATCTGCCAGGCGGGCATGGATCTCGGGCGAGTAGCTGTGCCCCAGCCTTTCGCCAATCAAGCCGTATTTCATGCCTTTGCCTCCTTGCCGGGGGCAAGCCAATCGGTGCCGAAGCGAAGCGCCAGCATATCGCAAAGTGCCAGCGCTATGGCGCTATCCACCACCACGCGTGCGCGGTGCACGATGGCGGGGTCATGCCTTCCAACGATGGAAAGCGTGGCGTCTTTTCCCGCGGCCAGGTCTACAGTCTGCTGCTCGCGGTAGATTGAGGGGGTGGGCTTAACAGCCACGCGCACGCGCAGCGGCATACCGGTAGTAATGCCACCCAAGATGCCGCCGGCGCGGTTGCTCTCGGTCATCACGCGCCCATCCTGCATACGGAAGGGGTCGTTGGCCTGCGAGCCGCGCATGGCGGCTAAGGCAAAGCCATCACCAAACTCTACTCCCTTGACGGCGGGAATACTGAACAAGATATGCGAGAGCATGCTCTCTACCGTGTCAAACCACGGCTCGCCCACGCCCGTGGGCATGCCGATCACAACGCTTTCTAACATGCCGCCTACGCTATCCCCCTCTGCCTTGGCAGCTGCGATCGTGGCCTGCATACGCTCGGCCGCAAGGCTATCCAGCACCGCAAAGGGCATATCGGAAAGAGCCTTGATATCGGTGCCTAAATCGCCAAACGGGCGGTCGCACACGCCACCGCAGGCGGCAATGTGGGTACCGATCAAAATGCCCTTTTCGCGCAGGGCAGACATGGCAATAGCACCGGCGGCCACCAGGCCGGCGGTAATGCGGCCGGAAAAATGGCCGCCGCCATGGCCATCCTCATACCCGTGGTATTTTTCATGGGCGGTAAAATCCGCGTGGCCGGGGCGGGCCAGCAGCTCTGTTTTATCATAATCGGTGCTGCGCGCCTGCTGATTCTCAATGCGAAGGCAGATGGGCGTGCCGGTCGTTTTACCGCGAAAGACACCGCTTTCAATGATGACCTCGTCTGCCTCGCGCCGCGCGGTAGAAAGCGCGGAAAGCGAGCGGCGCAGATCCATCTGGTGGCGGATAAACTCCTCATCCACCGGGATGCCGGGGGCCATACCGTCAAGCACCGCGCCGATCGAGCGGCCGTGGCTCTCGCCAAAGAGCGTGATCGCTACGCTGCTTCCAAAGGTGTTTTTCATAAAGCATACACCTCCCGCACGCGCGCGGAAAAGACGTCAAGCGGCTCTTCCTTGATCGCAAAGCTGCCAACGTGCTCGACGTAGACCGTGCGCAGGCAGGCACCATCTAACTTTTTATCATGGGAAAGCGCCTCGATCACCTGCTCTACGTTACCCGAAAAGGCGGTAGGCAGTCCGTAACGCGCATACAGCGCAAGCAGGCGCTCGCGCACGGTGGGTGCGCACATGGGCAGCATGCCCAGCGCCACACATTCACCATGGAAAAGACCGCCGCAGCTTTCGATCCCGTGGCCGATGGTGTGGCCAAAATTCAGCACGCGGCGCAGGCCGCTTTCCTTTTCATCCTCCTCTACCACGCGGGCCTTGATGGAAAGCGCGCGGGCAATGACCGCCGGCATCGGCAGGCTGCCTGCCTCTAAGGCCTCAAAGAAGGGGGCGTCAAAGGTGGCGGCCATCTTGATCACCTCGGCCATGCCGGCGGCGATCTGCCTCGGCGGCAGGGTAGCCAGCACGTCCGGGTCGATCAGCACTCCCTTGGGCGGATAAAAGCAGCCAACGCAGTTTTTAATGCCGCCAAGGTTCACGGCGGTCTTGCCGCCGATCGAGGAATCCACCTGCGAAAGCAGGGTGGTGGGGATATTGTAAAAATCCACGCCGCGCATATAGGCCGAGGCTACGAAGCCGCCCAAATCACCGACCACGCCGCCGCCAACGGCAACGACCGCATCGGTGCGGGTAAAGCCCGCCTGTAGCATGCGGGAAAGAAGCTCCTCAAAGCGGGAAATCGACTTGCTGCCCTCGCCCATCGGAACGGTGACGAGCACCGGGCTCTTGCATTGCGCAGCCACGGTAGCGGCATAGGCAGCGGGCACGCCGTCATCGGTCAAGACCAGCACGCGGCGGTCAAGAGGCAGCAAGCTGCCGGCACGGGCAAGCAGGCCGCTTTCAATATAGATATCATAGCCGCCTGTGGCGGTTTTTACGTGTTGTATCATCACTTGTTACCTTAATTCTGCGGGGTAAGCAAAGCTGCCCAGCATTTTTAGCTTGTCACAGGAGTGGCTGAGCTTTTCCAGCATCTCCTTCCCGTGGGGGGTAGAGAGGTTGCCCTCGATCTCTACGTAAAAGTAGTACTGCCACATCAGCTCCTTCATCGGGCGGCTGCGCAGGCAGCGCATGTTGTAGCCGTATGAGCCGATGACGTCGATGGCCTTGCTGAGCGAGCCGGCATCATCCGACACGTTGAACATGATGATCGAGTGGCGGCCCTTTTCGGCCGGGTTTTCGTTCACCGCGCGGGAAAGCACGGCAAAGCGGGTGGTATTGGTATTATTTTCGTTAATGTTCTTGGCAATGATCTCTAAGCCGTAGAGCGCGGCGGTCTCGTCACTGGCGATGGCGGCCTGCGAGCGGTCACCCGTTTCCAGCACGTGGCGGGCGGCCAAGGCGGTATTTTCAAAGGGCTTGGCGTGATACTGCTTTTCGCGCAGGTAAGTGGCACATTGCGCCAATGCCTGCGGGTGGCTGATCACGGTGCGCACGTCCTCGGGGCGGGTACCGGGCAGCGCCATCAGGTGCTGGTTGATATACAGGTCGTACACGCCGGCAATATACAGGGGGCCGGAGAAGAGCATATCGAACACGTTGCCCACCTCGCCGGCGGTGCTGTTTTCAATGGGCAGCACGGCGCAATCACAGGCACCGCTGACCACCGCGTCATACGCGGCACGGAAATCGGGATAGGGCACGCGCGCGGCGGTGGGAAAGATCTTTTTGGCGGCAATGGCGGCAAAGGCACCCTCTACGCCACAGAAGGCGACCTTCATACCGTTTACCAGCTTTTCCTGGTAGCGGCGGGAAACGCGCATGCCGTCGGCCAGGTACTGTACGTAGAAGGAGCGCAGCTCCTCATCCTCTACCCGGGCGGCGTTACGGGCGATCACCTCGTTTTCACGCGCCTCGTCATAGATGGGCAGGCCGTGCGCGATCTTATAATCGGCCACGCGAGAGACCGCGCGCATGCGGCGCACGAACAGCTTGGCCATCTCTTCGTCTACTTCATTGATCTCTTGCCGTGCAAGAGCCAGCTCATTCTTATCCATTTATCTTTTCCTCTTTTTCGTAATCATTCATTGCCGCGCGGAAGGCGGGCAGGGCGCGGCGTATCATATCGGTTGCCACGCAATAGGAGAGGCGCACGTAGCCGGGGTAGCCAAAATCATCGCTGGGCACCAGCAAAAGCTCGTGCCGCCGTGCCAGCTCGCAAAAGGCGCCGGCATCGCCGCCGGGGGCCTTCATAAACAGGTAAAACGCGCCGTCAGGCTTGACGCAGGTGTAGCCCATCTCGGTCAGGGACGAATAAAGCAGATCGCGGTTTTCGCGATAAACGGCCAGGTCTGCCGTTTGGCCGAGGCAAGCGGGGATCATATACTGAAAGAGCGCCGGCGCACACACAAAGCCAAGCGCACGCCCTGCCCCCATCACGGCGGCGTACACCTCACGCGCAAAGGCCGCCTTGGGGGAAACGAAGATGTAGCCGATCCGCTCGCCGGGCAGGGAAAGCGATTTGCTGAAGGAATAGCACACGATGGTGTCGGAATACAGATTGGGAATAAAGGGCACCAGCGCATCGCCATACACCAGCTCGCGGTAGGGCTCGTCCGCTATGAGATAGATGGGGTGGCCGTAGGCCTCCTCTGCCTCGCGCAGCACACAGGCTGCCTCGCGCAGATTTTCCTCTGTCAGCACGCTGCCCGCGGGGTTGTTGGGGGAATTGACGATCACCGCGGCGGTGCGCTCGTTCAGCGCCGCGCGCAGGGCGACAGGGTCGATCGAAAAATCCGGCTCGCGCAGCGGCAGCACGCGCACGCGCCCGCCTGCCTGCTCGGCAAATACGCGATATTCCGGGAAGAAGGGGGCAAGCAGCAGCACCTCGCCCTCGCCCTCATCCGGCAAAACGGCCGAAAGCGTGATCGTTAAGGCGGCGGCTGCACCAACCGTCAGGTAGATCAGCGTGGGGTCTGCCTCGGCACGATGCGTTTTCTCTAAATAGGCAGCAATGGCAGCACGCACACCCATATCACCGGCGGCGGTAGTATAGCCGTGCAGGGCGGCCGGCTCACGCTCGGCAAGCAGGGCGGCCAGCGTTTCATTCACGATGGGCGGCGCCGGCACGCTGGGGTTGCCCAGGCTGAAATCAAAGACCCGTTCTGCCCCGATCTCGGCCTTGCGGCAGCTGCCGTATTCAAAGATCTCGCGGATCACCGAGCGGCGTGTGCCTAAGCCTTCCATTCTTTTGGATATACGTTTTTCCATACCCTGCCTCGTTTCTGTTAACAAATGTTAACGGTGTTAACATTTTTGAAAGATGGGTGTATTATACCGCATTGTTACCGATTTGTCAAGAGAAAGCGGCGAAAAAACACAGGTTTTTCTTGCTTTTTTGGCGCCTCTGTGGCATAATAAAGAAAAAAGAAGAAAAAGGGGAGAAAGCCATGGCCAAGGGGCAAGAAAGCGACTCGCTGCGCGAGCGGCTGATCCGCGCGGGGATCGAGGAGATCGCGGCGCACGGCATTGCGGATTTTTCACTGCGGCGGGTGGCAAACGCCTGCCAGGTATCCTGCG
>JAZQVK010000251.1:0-8731 GCA_045631765.1 Eubacteriales bacterium | reverse complement strand
TCTGTTTTATCGCAAGTTTCGCCTTTGTATTACGGCGTTGCTTGCAACGCGGGCTTCGGGCAAAGCCCATCCCCCTACGGTTGCGCATACCCAAAGGCTCTCCCTTTGGGAGAGCTCCCGCGATAGCGGGTGAGAGGGCGTTTTACGGCATGTTTTCAATTCTCTCATTGATCACTTTATCGATCATTCGGCAAACGCCGTCAAAATTTTCATCTACGTCTTTATTGGAAAAGCGCAAAACATAAATTCCGTATCTTTCAAGAATTTCAGTTCTTGCTGTGTCGTGTGCTTTGCCTTGATTTGTATAGTGTTGTGAACCGTCAAGTTCTATCACAAGACGAGCACTATGACAATAAAAGTCCGCAATAAAATTATTTATGATCCGTTGCTTGTATATCTTTACTGGATAATATCGCAAAAAATCATACCATAAATGCTTTTCTTGCCGCGTCATATTACGGCGTAAAATCCTTGCGACATTTAACAATTTATTGTTTTTCTTTAATGGCGCTTGCTCCATTTTGCCCTCTCCGTCGGCTTCGCCGCCACCTCTCCCAAAGGGAGATGCTTTTCTGTTAGCCCTATTATAACACAAATCGGCAGAGAAAACAATCCTCTGCCGAAATCTGTGCCCGCAAATTCTTCGTTAAGAACAACAGGGAGAGGCTTTCGCGCTTTTTTGTTATCTTAAATAACTGGCAGATAGGTAGAAGGGCTTGCCAAAGGCACCCTGGTAGTAACTCATGGCATAGCTGTCGTGAATATCGTATGTTTGATATTCCAGCCAAGAGACCTTGACTGTCAGTTCCTCGCTCTCGTGCTCGCAGGTCAAATAATAGCTTGTACGGCTGCGGCGCCCGTGGCCGCGATTTCGCTCCTTGTCGATCACCGTCATTTCAAAGGCTTCCGGCTCATCCATGCTTAGTGCATAGTTTAGATGAACAGTATAGGCCCGTATAGCAATAAACAGGAGAACGAAAATCAAAAGAAACATACCAAGCTTTCCCCAAAAACGGTATCGCTTTCTGAAAAACAAAATGACGATGGCTACCCCAGCCATCAATGCTGCAACCAGCGGGAGCATCCAAAAATCGCCGTTCAATATTTCATATTCAAAAGAGCGCATGACGATGTAGGCGGTGAGAGGGAGTGCCTCTGCCATCCATACCAGCCCCAGGCTGCCGTTTCCTTGTGGCTTGCTGTAGGCGCAACAAATTTGTATGATCAACAGAATCAAAAGCATCATGTCGATCAGCAGAACCAGCTTGTATGAAAGAAGCAACGCAGGAAACCGCCATAGCAGCACGACTGCCGTTGTAAGGGCTTTTTTCTTGGCCGAGGGGGGATTTTCTGTTGGCATCCATACGGCTATCACCGTGGGAATGGCAAGCAGGCACATGGCGATTGGATAGGCGGGAAATATGATCTGCCAATTTCCTACAGATAATAATGTTTGCAGAAGCCAGCACAAGGCAAACAAAATAAATCCGGCAGTAAAGACGGTGTTCTTTCTTTTTTTGCGCGTCCTTTGCATATTTTCACATGAAGCTCCTTGCTTTGTAATATGTCATTAGTCCTCATAGATCCGCAGTCCCTTGCCGGCCGGCTTAAAGCCGTCTATCTCCCCGCGGCACAGCGCGCCAAACAGGCGGTGCCGCAGCCCCTTGTTCTTGCCCTCCAGCTCGTGCAGCAGCTGCTTCATGCTTTCACGCTCGGTGGCGTGGTTCTCCGGGCAGAGCGAGGCGGTCACGGGCAGATACGGCGCGTGCCGCACGTAATATTCCACGTCCTTTTCCTGCGCGTAGAGCAGGGGGCGAATCAGGTGCAGCTTGGTATTGGAAAGGTAAGAGACGGGCGAAAAGCAGCCGATACGCCCCTCAAAGAACAGGTTCAGCATAAAGGTGTTGACCACGTCATCAAAATGGTGGCCAAGCGCCACACGCGTGCAGCCCATTTCTACGGCAGCTGCGTGCAGGGCGCCGCGCCGCATATTGGCGCATAGCGAGCAGGGGTTCTTTTCCTTGCGGATGTTAAACACGATCTCGGCAATATCCGAGCGCACGATGCGAAATTCTACGCCGATCTCCTCGCAGTAGGCCGTGATGCGGCTGTAATCCGCCCCGGGAAAGCCCATATCCACCATAATGCCGCAAAGGGAATAGGGAATAGGGTAAAACCGCTGTAGCTCGCGCAGGGCGGTCAGCAGCGTTAGCGAATCCTTGCCGCCCGAAATGCCAACCGCAATGCGGTCGCCGGGGGCTATCATCTGGTAATCATCCACCGCGCGGCGGACAAAGCTGAGTATTCTTTGAATTTCCTTCATAGACCAAAAGCCTTCTTTATGCATAGAATGGTAGTAGCAATGCTTGAGGAGATTGAAATGGCTATTAAAATATATATCGACCAGGGGCACAACCCCAGAAGCCCCAACACCGGCGCTGAAGGAAACGGCCTGCGCGAGCAGGATATCACCTACGCCGTGGGGCAGGAGCTGGCTACGCTATTGCGCAGCAATGGAAACTTTGAGGTGCGGCTTTCCCGCCCCACCCCCGAAACGCAGGTGGGCACCACCAATGCCGGCAGCCTAATACAGCGCGCGCAGGCGGCCAACGCCTGGGGGGCAGACTATTTTATCAGTATTCATACCAACGCGGCAGATAACCCGGCTGCCAACGGCAGCGAGCAGCTGGTCTTTCGCCTCTCGGGTACGGCGTATCAGCTGGCGCAATCCATCGCTACCCAGCTGGCCGCCACCACCGGCCTACGCAATCGCGGCGTGATCGCGCGCCCCGGCCTTTACGTGCTGCGGCGCACGGCTATGCCGGCCGTGCTTTCCGAGATCGGCTTTATCACCAACCCGGGGGATGCGGCACTCATGTCCTCGCGCCCGGATCTGTTTGCGCTGGGCATCTATCGCGGTATAACGTCTTATCTCGGCTTATAATGGAAAACCGGGCAGGGCAAGTCCTTGTCCGGTTGTTCTTTTGCTTTATGGCTGCTCGTGCGGCTCACGCAGGGTCAGACTGTCGCAGGAAAGCAGCGCCCTTGCGGCTTCTACACTGCTCACGTCAAAGAAATGCTCGCCGTTGCAATGCAGGCAGTAAACGCGAACGCCGCGCGTGGTAAATTCGATCTCGTATTCGCCATCGTGGCAGGGGCAATCGATCTGCCCGTCAGCCTCTAATTCGCGCACCAAAAAACGAATAATGTCCAGCACCTGCGCATCCGGCAGCACGGCCTCCTCCTCGCGCCGTATACCGGCTAAGGTGGAAAGCCCGGCATCTGAGAACAGCTTTTTCAGTTCCTTCTCGTTTTCCTCTAAGGCGCGGCTTACCCGCTGCTCATCCCCCGCAAAGCAGATGTCCAGGTTGCTATAAGCGCAGTTGAGCAAAAACAGCTCACGGTCGTAAAACACGCTCTTTGATACCAGATAGCGGTGATCCTTGGCGCAAAGCAGGCAAGGGGCCGTCAGGCGGATCTTGCCGTCCTGCGTTTCCTCGGCCGTCATATGGCTTTGGCCACAGGGGCATTTCAGCTTCAGCATGCGGCCGCCCGAAAGCAGCAGATCGGCACATATACCCATCACGCCGCCGCCGCATTGCGGGCAGCGGTAGGCGATGCAGGTCTTTTTTTCTCCAATAACCATGGTCTCTCCTCGTTACTTGGCGGCAATCATGCCACCGTCTGTGATCATAATGGGCAGGGCGCGGTCATAGCGCCCGCGCGGCAGGTTGGGAATGATAAAATCACGGTAGATCAGCCCGGCAACCGAGCCGTGAAAGCCGTGTAAAAAGCGGTCGTAATAGCCACCGCCGTAGCCAATGCGGTAGCCGTGCACGTCAAATACCACGCCCGGCACCAGGCAGAGCGAGGAATGCCCCGGGTCCTCTTCAAAGATGGGTGCCTCTGCTGCCGGCTCAAGAATGCCGTAGCTGCCGGGGGCAAGCTCGTCTAATGCGGTAACGTAGTGGTAATTCATCCGGTGCTCGCCCACGCAGCGCGGCAGGGCTACCCTTTTGCCAAGCGAGAGGGCATGCAGCAGCACGGGGCGAATATCAATTTCATTTTCTCTTGGCGAATAGGCTAAAATCGTTTCGGCATAGCGAAAGGAGGCCGAATCGGCGATCAGCCGGCATATTCTTTCCTCACGCCGTTGCTTTTCTTCTGCCGGTATGGCAGCGCGGCGGGCAAGGTACTGCTCACGCAGCTCGGTTTTTAATGCTTTGATATCCATCATATTCCTACCTCGGTAACGGATCGGCAATCAAGTTGGCTTGCAAGCAAAGCCCGGCGCGCGGCATGGCAAGGGCACACGCCCCCGGCAGCAGGGAAGCGCCCTGCAGCGAGGCGGCATCAGCGGTAAAGCAGTATGCGGGGTCATCCTTGCTGCGCACGCGAAAGCCGGTGCTCGTATAAAAAATATCGGTCACGTCCTGCACGCTGTCTAACGCGGCGCAAAAAACAGACAAGCTCAGGCGGCGGTCTGAAAGCAGATACAGCCGCTCATAGTCACCGTCAAAGGGGGTCTCCTTTTCGGTGGCGGGCAGGTGCAGATAGCATGCTCGGCCGGTAGCATCGGCCGAAAGCGGCAGCATGACATCAAAGCCCAGGCGGCGATAGTAGCTATCCAGCGCCTCCGTGGCGGGGATCAGCATTAAAAAGTCTAACCCGTTTTGGTCGCGCAGGCGGGCAGCCGCCTCGATCAGGGCGCGCATATAGCCCTGCCGCCGCTTTGAAGGGGCCGTGCAAAGGGCATAGAGATAATAGCCGTAGTGGTCGCCGTGTGCCACCAGCAGCAGAATGCCCTGGCAGACAACGGCACCGTTTTCCTCTGCATACAGGCACATGCCGTCCGGCGCCAGACTGTCTAACAGCGCGCGCGTCTCTTTTTCTTCATCCCCGGGAAAGCAGCGCTGCCAAAGAGGCAACAGCGCATGCGTGATGGGTGCGGTATAGAATTTCTTCATGCTTCAGCGCAGAAAGGCGGCATCGGCAATTTGAGTAGCCTTATCCTCGTGCCCCAATGCCTGTAATAGGGCAAGGCCGAATTCTGTGGCTGCCCCCATGCCAATAGCGGTGGTGATTTTTCCGTCGGTTACCACGTGCACCCCCTCGCCACACAGCGTAGCGCCGCAAAGCTCCCCTTCAAAGCCGGGGTAGCAAACGGCACGCTTACCCTGTAAAAGGCCACGCTTGCCTAAGATAAAGGGTGCAGCGCAGATCGCGCCGATATGCGCCCCCTCGTCTATTGCGCGCCGCAGCAGCGCCTCTGCCACGGGGGATTGATCCAGGTTGGCGGCGCCGGGCATACCACCCGGCAGAACGAGCAGGTCGATCTTCTCGGTTACCTCATCAGGGGCAATGTCGGCTGTTACGGGAATCCCGTGCGAGCCGCATACGGTTTTGCCCGTAATGCCCACGGTCTTTACAGGCAGGCCGGCACGGCGGAGAATGTCCACCGGTGCCAGCGCCTCTATTTCTTCAAAGCCATCGGCCAGTAATACGTAGATCATGCTATCTCCTTTTTAGAAGTTGCCGCCGGTCTGCTCCTGCACACCGCGCGCCATCATCTCCTTAAATTCTTCCTGGGTAATGCGAATTTCGCGCGGCTTCGAGCCATCAGGCGGGGAAATGTAGCCCTGATCCTCCAGCGCGTCTAAGATCTTAGCAGCCTTGCCGTAGCCGATCGACAGCTTGCGCTGCAAAAGCGAGGTAGACATCTTGCCAAACTCAAAGCCTACCTGCAGGGCAGCCCATTGCAGATGATTGTCATCATCATCAGTGGGAATGTTGGCGCCACCGCCACCAAGCTCGTCCTCGCTGCTCTTCTTCTGCGGTACGCACTTTTCTGCCTCGCGCTCAATATCGGCCATGATCTCCTCGCCCAGTGCTTCGTTGACCTCGTTGTTCGCCTTTAAGAACTCAACAACGCGGTCAATCTCCTTGTCGTCAACAAAGGCACCCTGCACGCGCAGCGGCTTAGGCGCGCCGGCAGGGGAAAAGAGCATATCACCGTGGGTCAGCAGCTTTTCGGCACCGGTAAAGTCCAAAATGGTACGCGAGTCTACCTGTGAGGAAACGTGGAAGGCGATACGGGAGGGGATGTTTGCCTTGATGGTACCGGTAATAACGTCAACAGACGGGCGCTGCGTACCGATCAGCAGATGGATGCCCGCCGCACGCGCCTTGGCGGCAATACGCGCGATCGAGGTCTCTACCGCGTCGGCTGCCGACATCATCAGGTCATGCAGCTCGTCAATGATGATAATGATCTTAGGCAGCGCCTCACCCTCGCCCGTCTCAGAAACGTGGCGGTTATAGCCCTTGATATCGCGCACGCCTGCCTGCTCGATCAGCGAGAAGCGGCGCTCCATCTCGTTTACGGCCCAGCTCAGTGCGCCGGCGGCCTTTTTCGGGTCGGTCACTACGGGCACCAGTAGATGCGGAATGCCGGAATAGATGTTGAACTCAACCTTCTTCGGGTCGATCATGATCAGCTTGACCTCGTCCGGCGTGGCCTTGTACAGAATACTGGTGATGATGCTGTTGATACAAACCGATTTACCCATGCCCGTAGCGCCGGCAACCAGCATATGCGGCATCTTGGCCAGGTCACAGTATACCGGCTGGCCGGTTACGTCACCACCCAGGCAAACCACGGATTTTTCTGGGAAGTTGCGGAATTTTTCAGAATCCAGCATCGAGCGCAGACGTACCAGGGTAGAGGTGCTGTTCGGCACCTCAATGCCCACGGCAGACTTGCCGGGAATCGGTGCCTCAATACGAATGCCGGAGGTAGCCAGGCTCATCGAAATATCCTCCACCAGCGAGGAGATGGCGCGCACGCGGATGCCCGCCTCCGGCACCACCTCGTAGCGGGTGATACGCGGGCCGCGGGAATAGCCGGTCACGCGGGTGCGGACCTTAAAGTTATCCAGCGTGGTTACCAGCTTTTCGGCATTAGCCTGTACCTCGGCGGTGATGTTCCCCTCGTCTACCACGTCCGGCGCGGTCAGCAGGGAAACGGGCGGGTACTGGTATGGCTTCTTTGGCTTTTGAGCTGCCACAGGCTTAGGCGGCGTGTGCGTGGCAGGGGCGGCTGATACCTGCATCTGCTGCTGCACCGGTTTGCTCATCCCGGCTGAGGGGGTAAATACGCTGGCATCCTGCACGCCGTTGTAGCGTGGGGCAGGGTCTTTTGTTTTTGTGTTATAGCTGGGGTTGTTCTGCGGGTGGAAGGGGTTTTCCCTTGCGCCCGGTACCCGGGTCACGATGATGGTCTCCTCTTCCTCCTCTTCGATCTCCTCCGTCACCGCCGGAGCGCTCGGCTCTTCATTCTCCGGCTCCTCGGGGGGCAGACTGCGCTGCGGCATAGGTAGAATGTCCGGGTGGTCAAGCAGGCGATCGTCATCTGCTGCCGGCTGCTCGTTCGCACTGGTTGTAATGCGGCGGAAATAATCCATGCCGGCGGCGGCCGGTGTCTCTTGCGCGGCAGGGGTAGGCTCTTTTGTGGCGGGCATGCTGCGGCGAAGCAGCTTGCCAAGCGGCGAGGTGCCAAGAGCCGGCTCCTTGGCGGGGGCCTCCTCGGCTACAGGCGCTTCCTCCTCAGTCGCCTTGATTGGGCGAACGCTCTCCTTGGTCATTTCCAGCCGGTCGCTTGAAAAATCAAGATCGGTCTTGTCGCGCATGGGGTCGGCATAGGCCTCTTCAACCGGCTCGGCGCGGCGAGCAGCAGAGGCTCTTTTTGCCGCCGGGGCAGGCACCTGCTCACGGGTGATGGGCATATTGTCAAAATCAAACAACTGCCGCGTGCGCTTTTCGGTGGTGGCATCCGCCTCGCCGTAGGTAGCGGTGGTGTGGGCGCCTTCCTCCTCTAAATCGGCAAACAGGGCACGGCGGCGTGCACGCGCGCTCGGTGCCGCGCCTTCCTCCTGCTCCTGCATAGCGGCAGGCAGGGGTCGCGGCTCAGCCGGGGTGTTGGTCGCAAACAAAATGCGGTCACGCACGGGCGGCAGGGGCTCCTCCTTGCGCTTGGCGCGGGGCTGCTCCTTTTCCTGTGCCTGCGGCAGCACGGGTGCTTCTTGCTTTGCTTTCTCGGCGGCGGGGGCGGCTACGGCCGGCGCCTGCTTCTCGCGCAGGGCGGCACGGCGCTCCTCGCGCCGCAGGGCGGCCTCCTCACGCTGCTCCTCGCGGCGGGCAAGGCGCTGCTCCTCGCGTGCTGCCTTTTCTGTGGCGCGCTGCTCGGCACGGGCGGCACGCTCGGCCTCACGCCGCTTGGCACGTTCTACCAGAGCTGCCTTGATCGCCATGTGTGCCTTGGCATACAGCAGGCGGATCAGATCGCGGAAATAAAGAGCACCAAACAGCAGGTAGGTGATGATAGAAAACAGCCAAAGGCCAACCAAGCCAAAGGCATTGTGCAGCACGTAGCCGATGGCGCCACCCACTGCACCGCCACCGGTCAGCAGATTGCCGGCAAGATAGGCAGCACCCGCATCATACGCGGCTCCGTCAAAGCCGGGGGCCAGCACGGCCGCCAGGGCAGAGGAGAGCAGCAGCATGGGGATAAAGCAGATCGCCTTCGGCACCAGCGCGCGGTTGCGCACGTCCTGCCGCCAAAGCGCGGCATGCACCAGCATAAAGATAGGGATCAGGTAAGCGGTATAGGAAAAGCACCCAAGCAGGGCATCGGCGATCGCGCCGCCAATGCTGCCGGCCTGCTCCTTCAGCA
>JAZQVK010000250.1:0-5778 GCA_045631765.1 Eubacteriales bacterium | reverse complement strand
CCCATCGACGTGTACGATGCCGCCGCATGGATGTCGATCACCCCGCTTTCCGAGCAGTCGATCTCTACCGGCAGCATGCCCGTCGCTATTCCCGACTTTACGAACGGCAAATGGACAAGCCGATAAAAACAAAGCCCCTATTCTTGCGAATGGGGGCTTTCTTGTAAGGAGAAAAGAAATGAACGAGACCATCCGTGGGCTATGTGAAAGAAAATCGGTACGCGTGTTTACAAAAAGAGAGATCACGGCCGAGGAAAAGGCCGCCATCCTGCGTGCCGCCACCGAGGCACCTACCGCCGGCAACCAGCAGCTGTACACCATTTTGGATATTACCGACCCGTCCATCAAGGCACGCCTGGTTGAAACCTGCGATCATCAGCCCTTTATTGCCGATGCCAAGCTGGTGCTGATCTTCTGTGCCGATTGCCGCAAGTGGTATGATGCCTTTCGTTCTGCCGGCTGCCAGCCACGCCTGCCGGGCGTGGGCGACCTGCTGCTGGCGGTCAGCGATGCCAATATTGCCGCCCAGAATGCCGTTACCGCTGCTTGGAGTCTGGGCATAGGCTCCTGTTACATCGGGGATGTTATGGAAAACTGTGAGGAGCAGCGCGCTCTGCTTTCGCTGCCGGAATACGTGTTCCCAGCTGCTATGCTGGTCTTTGGCTTTCCCACCGCGCAGCAAGAGGCGCGGCCCAAGCCGCAGCGGGCAGACATGCGGCACATCGTGCATGAAAATGCCTACCGCTTGATGGGCGGCGAGGAATTAGAGGCAATGCTGACCCCCCGCGCAGGTAACCGTACCTATGAGGAATACATCCGTGCCTTCTGCGCACGCAAGTACGATTCTGATTTCTCTCGCGAGATGACCCGCTCGGTGGGCGAATATCTCAAGCAATACGAATGGTAAAAACAACGCACACCTGCTTTACAGCAGGTGTGCGTTGTTTTATTCTTTTTGCGAATGGGAAAGGAAGGCCTGCAGCTTTTCGCTTTGCGGGTGATCAAAGATCTCCTCGGGCGTACCCTCCTCGGCGATCACGCCGTCGGCAATGAAGATCACCTTATCGGAAACGTGACGAGCAAATTCCATCTCGTGCGTGACGATGATCATCGTGCGCTCAGAATCCTTCAGCGAGCGGATCACGCGCAGCACCTCGCCGGTCAGCTCCGGGTCGAGGGCAGAGGTGGGCTCGTCAAAGCAGAGAATATCCGGCGAGAGCATTAGCGCGCGTGCAATGGCCACACGCTACTGCTGGCCACCCGAAAGCTGGCAGGGGTAGGCGTCTGCCTTGTCGGTCAGGCCTACGGTAGCAAGCAGCTCCTCGGCGCGCGCACGGATCTCTTCGATGCTTTCGCGCTTGCCTGTCG
This sequence comes from Eubacteriales bacterium, assembly GCA_045631765.1. Classification (GTDB taxonomy): domain Bacteria; phylum Bacillota; class Clostridia; order Oscillospirales; family CAG-272; genus UBA1740. The sequence goes on along the minus strand of JAZQVK010000250.1, from coordinate 4,410 downwards.
TGCTCTTGCGCTTGGCGCGCAGCTTGGGCGCCAGCATCAGGTTTTCCAGCACGCTGTATTGGGGAAACAGATTGAACTGCTGAAACACTAAGCCAAAGGAAAGCTGTGCCTCCGGCGTTACCACCGGCTTTTCCCCCTCGCTGGCCTGATACACGCTTTTGCCGTTCACCATGATCTCGCCGCTGTCGGCCGTTTCAAGAAAGTTCATGCAGCGCAGCAGCGTGGTCTTGCCACCGCCGGAGGAGCCGATGATAGAAAGCACCTCACCCTTGCCAAGCGAAAGGTCGATGCCCTTTAGCACCTCAATGCTGCCAAAGCGCTTGCGCAGGCCCTTGATCTCTAACATATTCATTCTCGATCAACCTCCTACGCCTTAAAATAATCAAGCTTCTTTTCCAGCCAGCGGAACAGAAGCGTAAGCAGAGCGGTAAATACCAGGTAGTATACAGCCGTGTAGAAGAGCGGCCACAAAAGACCGTCGTTCTTGCTGTAGCGCTGTGCGAAATAGATCAGCTCATAGTAGCCGATCACGCGTGCAAGCGAGGTGTCCTTGACCAGGGTAATGACCTCGTTGGACATGGGTGCGATGATCCGCTTGACCACCTGCAGCAGAATGACCTTGAAAAAGACCTCGCCCTTGGTCATGCCCAGCACCTTACCGGCCTCATACTGCCCGCGTGAGATGGATTCAATGCCGCCGCGGTAGATTTCAGAGAAATAACAGGCGTAGTTGATGGTAAAGGTCAGGTAGACCGCATAGGCCTCGGTCAACAGGATCTGCCCCATTACCAGACCGGGGCCGTAGTAAACGACCAGCAGCTGCAGCATCAGCGGTGTACCGCGGATGACCCAAACGAAGCCGCGCGTGAGCGCGGAAAGCGGCTTGAATTTGGACATAGAGCCAAAGGCAATGAGCAAGCCAAGCGGCAGCGCCAGCAGCAGCGTGACGAAGAAGATAGTCAGCGTCTCGCCAAAGCCGTTTAACAGGTCTAAGGTGATTGAAATAAATTGCTCCATATTTCTTTACTCAAACAAGTGCCCGGGGCATCGCGTGCCCCGAGCACCGGTCGTATTTCCTTGCTTATTTAATCAGAGCCTTTGCCAGGGTCAGGTCAACGATGGCAGCCTGCGAGGAGCCGGAAAGCACCTCAAGCAGGGCATCGGTCTGGCCGCTCATGCTCTTCAGCCCACCAGCCAGGGCAGCGTTCTCCTTGATCACGCTCTCGCCGGCAGAGCCGGATTCAGCCGCGATACGCAGGCCTGCCAGATCGTCAATGGTCTTGTACTTTTCAACGTCTGCCTTCTTAACAACGGCCACCTGGGTGTTGTACATATAGGGGGCGGTGCAGTCAGCCGCGTTCTCGATGGCATCGGTAATGGTCATGCCGTTCCAGATGCAGTCGATATCCTTGGCAGCCAGCGCCTCCAGCTTGAAATCCCAATCGATCTCCTTAAACTCAACATTTACACCCAGCTTTTCGGCAACGGCACGCGCGTAATCTGCGTCAAAGCCGATCCATTCGCCGGTCTTCTTGTCACGGTAGTCCATAGGCTTGTAGTCGGTAATGCCGACAACCAGCGTGCCCTTGCCCTGAATGTAGGCCCAGTCGCCGCTGCCCTCACAGGGGTCAGCCACCGGGGTGTAATCGCCCTTGCCAACAGCAGCAACCTCGTAGGTGGTGGAAAGCGCTGCCAGCTTGCCGTCATTGATCAGCTGCAGGGTAATATCCTCTACCTTGCGGGTCATATCCGAGCCGGCGCGGAAGGCGATGCCGAAATACTCGCGCTCAAGGCCAAGATCTACGATGGCCAGGCTGGAATAGTCTCTGCCGCCGCCACAGGCGGTAAAGGCAAAGCAGGCGGTCAGCAGCATCAGGGCTGCCAGCAGAAGTGCGGAAATTCTTTTCATAGTCATGTCTCTCTTTCTGTTACCAAAAAACTTTAGCTTGGTAAACTTTAGTTTGGTGAAGTGCTCCTATTTTACCACTATATAGGCCTTTTGTCAAGTCCTTTTTTTGAAATTGTCATGCAAAACGCTGTTTTTTCTATTTTTTACAGATTTTATTTATACAGTTAGGCGCTTTGTTGTCGAAAAGGGTTTGACAGAGCGCGAAAAAGGGTGTATAATGGGGGTGTTAGATAAAGGAGAGGTTATGGGAAAATCAGGAAAAAGAAGAGGCTACCGTGCCCGCTCGCCAAGAGAGCAGGCGCAGGATGCCGCACGCGCCGCAGCGGCGCAGGCAGAGGCGGCTCGCCTTTCATTTTATAAAAGGCTGGTGGGCGTGCTGTGCGCGGTACTGCTGGTGATCGCGCTGGTATGCGGCGCTGTTTCGCTTGTGCGCAGCTGCCAAGGGGATATGGCACTTTCTACCCCCCATTACCGGGTAGATACCGCCATGCTTGCCTATTATTTTTACGATTATTATCATGCCGAGCTGGGGGAGAAGGGCGATGCGTATACAGCCGCCGGGCTTGACCCCGAGAAGCCGCTTGGCGAGCAGATCTACAAGGGAGAGACGACCTGGGAGGCGCATTTTATGGCCGAGGTCAAGGCCTCTCTGCGGCGCATGCTGGTATTTGCCGAGGTTGCCTATAAGGAGGGCATTGCTTCCTCGTATGCCGAAAAATGCCGCCAAGCGGCCGATGAAACGGTAGCGGCCCTGCAGGCCGAGGCGGAGGAAAACGGCCAGGCGCTTGCCGCGTATCTCGCGGCGCGGTACAGCAACCGCGTGGATGAGAGCGTCGTGCGCCGTGCCGAGGAGCTTTCTGCCCTGGCAGAGGCGCGCTACGCTATCTTCGCCGCCGAGACCTATACCGAGGAAGAGCGCATGGCGCTGTACGCTACCCGCCCGGATGATTTCAAAACCGGTGACGTGATCGCTTATCCGATTAAGGTGGATATGGCCGGCCTGACCGGCGAGGCAGCCATTCGCGAGGCCTATCAGCAGGCCGAGGCAAGGGCCCAGGCGCTTGCCGCCGCCGGGAGCGAGGAGGCCTTTTGCGCCGCCATGGCGGCCGACCTGCAGGCACAAAACCCCGGCTACACCGCGCGTACCGTGGCACGCCGGGTGGATGAAGCGTATATCTATCACGTTCCCGCAGCGGCTACCGGCCTGGCTGAGGATTGGCTGAACGAGCCGGGTAGACAGGCGGGCGATACCGCCGTGCTTGGTGCCACAGGGGATTATACCGTGGTCTATTGCTTGAACGCGCCGCGCGAGGTGACTTATCACCGTGCCAGCGCACGCTACATCCTGCTGCCCTATGCCGCCTATCAGACAGATGCGCTGGCGCAACAGGCGGCCGACGAGTTGCTTGCCGATTTCTTAGCCGGCACGCCCACTGCCAAGGGCTTTGAGGCGCTGGCGCTACAGCATACCGCCGCTGCCGGCATCGCCCTTGAGCGTGTTGCCTACGGCGATATAGAAAAGCCGCTGTGCGACTGGCTGACAGACGGGGTGCGCAAGGGCGGTGACACCGCCGTGATCGCGGGGGTGGATGGCTATTATATCCTGTATTATACCGAAAAGGCGCCCCTGCCGCTGTGGCAGGAGCTGATCGCCGATGCCCTGCGCGAGGCAGATTACCGCGTGATGCTGCAGGAAAGCGGCCTAACGGTATATGAAAACGCCTGTACCGTGCCGGCACTTTGATTGTTATTTATGCGTGCGGGAAGCACGTACAAATAAAAAACAACAGAAAGGAGATACAGCATGAAAAAGCTATTTGCAGATTTCAAAAAGTTCATCACCCGTGGCAACGTGGTGGATATGGCAGTTGGTGTTGCCGTTGCCGGTGCCTTTACCAAGATCGTAAACGCCTTTACCAACGGCTTTATTGGCCCGCTGCTGGCCCTTCTTTCCAAGGATGCCAACCTGGCAGAATTCAAGTGGGTGCTGCGTGAGGCAGTAACGCACTTAGATGAGGCCGGCGCCGAGGTGGTAGACACCCCGGAGGTAGCCATTCTGTGGGGTACCTTCTTGCAGACGATTATTGACTTCCTGATCATCGCGTTGGCGCTGTTCATCGTGATGCGGGTGTTCAACCACGCTATGGCAAAGGCAAAGGAAGCCTCTGCCGAGCTGAAGGAAGGCTTGAAGGAAGGTCTGACGCCCGAGCGCGTAAAGGCCGAGCAGGAAGCCGCCGCGAAGGCCGAGGCTGAGAAGAAGGCTGCCGAGGAGGTTGCTGCCAAGGCTGCTGCCGAAGAGGCCGCCGCAAAGGCCGAGGCTGAAAAGCAGGCGCAGCTGGCTGCTTGCCAGGCACAGGTCGCCCATACCGAAAGCACCACCAAGCTGCTTGAGGAGATCCGTGATCTGCTGAAGAACCAGAAGTAAGGCAAACAAAAGGGGCCTGTCTCATGAAAAATGCACATACATGCTGCATTTTCATGAGACAGTCCCACATTTTATG
>JAZQVK010000249.1:0-3525 GCA_045631765.1 Eubacteriales bacterium | reverse complement strand
TACGAGGCAGTAGCTGAGGCTAAGCTTGGCGAGTACGGTCTGGCAGATGCAACGCTTGAGTTCACCATGCCCACCAAGCCCACCGAGCGTACCTACACCAGCAAGGTGACCATCAAACGTGATTACACCACCAGAAAGGATAGCACCACCAAGGCTACCCAGGGCGGTAACGATACCCCCGGCGGCAACGAGGGCGGCAACACCCCCGGCGGTAACGAGGGCGGTAACGAGACCGATCCCGGCACCAGCTCCAGCGGCTGCGGTGGCTCTGTAGCCATCGGCACCTCGGTTGCTATGCTTGCGCTGGTTGGCGCAACCGGCTTCTTCGCTTTCCGTAAGAAGGACGAGGAATAATTTCATCACTTCCGCAAAGAGGGGCCGCTCTCTTTGCTAAAAAGCAGGGGCCCCGCCCCTGCTTTTTTTCTAACTTACTATCAGGAGAACGCTATGTACCCCTACAAAATTTTCGGAGATTTTGATCTCTACACCATCTGCATCACGCTGGGCGCGGCAGCCTGCCTGGTCGTTTTTCGGCTGCTTGCCGACCGCCTGCGCCTTTCTGCCCGCCTGACCAACCTCACCCTGGCCGCCGGCGTGGCCGGCATGGCCGCCGGTCTTGGCTCGGCCGTGCTCTTTCAGGCCTTTTACGATTACCTGGCCGGCTACGGCTTCTTTATTGACGAGTATACCGGCGCCACCTTCTACGGTGGTCTGATCGGCGGTGCCGCCGTCTTTCTTTTGGTCTACTTCCTTGGCGGCCGTTTTCTGCTTCCCGCCGGGGAGGCACGCAACAGCTTCTTCACCACCACCTCGCTCGTGGCTGTTTCGATCACCCTTGCGCACGCCTGTGGCCGCATCGGCTGCTTTTTCGTCGGCTGCTGCCACGGCCTGCCTACCGAGTCGCTCTTCGGGCTTTATTTCCCCGCGCTTGACGCACGGGTCTACCCTACGCAGCTTTACGAGGCGCTCTTTTTGCTGCTTCTTTCCGGCTTTTTAGCCCTGCGCGCCCTGCGCGGCAAGCGGGATGGCTTTCCTCTCTACCTGGTCGCCTACGGTGTGTTCCGTTATTTTATTGAATTTCTGCGTGGCGACGATCGCGGCGCCTCGCCGGTGCCCTTTCTTTCGCCCTCGCAGCTCACCGCCCTGGTACTGGTGGCCGTCGGCTTCCTGCTCTTTTGGGTAGAGAGCCGGCAAAAGACCCCCACCGCCGAGGATCTCACCATTCTCCCGGATGGGGAAGAGGATAGTGCAGAGGTCGGAGAGGATGAATAACGCCCGCCGCTATGCGCTGCCCGCCCTGCTGCTGCTCTCGCTGGGTGCCGGCCTGCTTTTCGAGCTGGTGCTTCCCGTGCCGGAGGAACTGAGAGCCTTGCTTTTGCGCGAGGGCGCTGTGCGCCTCTGCTATGCCGGCGCGGTCTGCCTGCTTGGTGCCTACGCCGGGCTCTCGCTCGGCTCCTTTGGGGCGCGCCCCGGGCACCTTGGTGCGCTTTGCCTTGCTCTGTCCTTTGCCGTGGCTGTGAATAATCTGCCGATCAGCCGTCTCCTTTCAGGTGCCGCCACCGTCACCGCCGGGGGGCACGCGGTGCTGGCGCTGGCGCTTTCCTGCCTGGCTACCGCCCTGTTTGAGGAGCTGCTTTTTCGGTTCTTTCTTCTTCGCCTGATGCTTGCCCACTTTGGCCTTTCGCGCCGCGGCAGGCTGGCGGCCGTGCTGCTCTCGTCGGCTGTTTTCGGTCTTTCGCACCTGTTCAATCTCGCCGCCGGTGCCTCGCCCGGCGCCACGCTGCTGCAGGTCGGCTATTCCTTCCTGGTCGGCTGCCTGTGCGCCGCGCTTTGCCTGCTTTACGGCCGGCTGTCTCTTCCCGTTGCCTTTCACGCCGTTTATAACTTCGGCGGCTACCTCGTGCCCCGCTTGGGGCAGGGCCCCCTCTACGATGCGCCCACCGTGGTCGTCACCGTTTTGCTGGCGCTTGCCTGTGGCGGCTGCCTGCTTTTGGCCGTTTTTGACCGAAAAAATAAAATTTTTTGAAAAAAAGCAAAGAAATTCCCAAAATTCCCTTTACAAACCGAAATTTGTATGCTATAATATCTACGATTAAAAGTGTATCCCGAAAAGGAGCCCCTATGAAACGCTTGCTTGCGGTGCTTTTGCTCGCCGCTATGCTGTTCAGCTTTGCTGCTTGTCAGCCGGCTGACAATACGCAAAAGCCCGGTGACGATCCGGATGAGCCGGGTGAAAGCTCGCTGTTTATTGATAAGATCCCCGCTTCGTACAACGGCGCGTTCGTTGATCGCGAATTGGTCGTGACCGTAGACGGCAACTATGAGTAAGAGCTTTACGCAGAAGAGGATTCTAAGGAGACCGTAGACCAGCTGGTCTACAAGCGCAACGCTGCGCTGGAGGATCGCTTTGGCGTTACCATCGTATCCGACCCCTGCACCGTTACCGGCGCGCAGGATCTGACCTCGCATTACAACTACGTCCGCGATTCTCTGCTGAGAATGGAGGATAACTTTGATCTGATCATGCTCATGGCTTACCAGACGGGTAAGCTGGTTATCGGTGGTAACTATCTTGACTGGCGTGACGAGACCTACCTGCCCATCTCTGCCGGCAGCATCAAGGCTGGCAACGAGTGGTGGCCGGAGAACATCAACCGTGACTGTACCGTAGCCGGGCACCAGTACCTGGCCGTTTCGGATATGTGTCTGACGGCTATGGAAATGTGCTATTCCGTGCTGTATAATAAGGATCTGGAGCGCGACCATAACATCGCCCGCAATACCTTCGGTCTCAATACGCTCTACGAGGCGGTTGACGCCGGGAGTTGGACGATCGATTCGCTGTACTCCATCGTCAAGGATTTCTACTATGATGCGGATGATGCCGGCACCGTTGGCGGCGTTGATGAGAGCGATCTCTTCGGCATTGCTATCGGCGGCGGTACGGATACCGATGCCTGGGCCTTTGCCTGCGGCTTCCGCTATCTGAACAACGATGGCGAGAACATGCCCGAGCTGTGGACGGTTACCGGTAAGACGGTGCAGGCCATCTCTGTTCTGCGTTCGATCTATGAATCCAAGGGCGCCTACGGCCGCACCTGGAGTGATAACTATATCGAGCGTACCCAGTTCTTCGTAGACGGTCACGCCCTCTTCAATCTCTCCACGCTGGAGCAGCTGAAGTCTGACGTGTTCCATGAAATGGAATCCGACTACGGCGTTCTGCCCTACCCGAAGTATGACGAGCTGCAGAAGGAGTACCTGACCGGTACCATGGACCACTGGACCTGTCTCTCCATTCCGCTGTTCAATATTGAAAATCTGGAAATGACTGATGTGCTGGTCGAGGCACTCTCTGCCGAGAGCTGCAACAGCGTGCGCGAGGCGTACTATGAATCCATCCTCAAGCACAACAGCACCCGTGACGAGGACTCGGTTCGCATGATCGAAAAGATCATGGCCGGCCGTGTATACGACCTTACCACCTATCACTACACCGAGCTGTCTACCAACAATACGGATAAC
>JAZQVK010000248.1:0-1932 GCA_045631765.1 Eubacteriales bacterium | reverse complement strand
CTTCAAGGTGCGCGGTGCCTACTATAAAATGTCCAAGCTGACCGCTGAGGAAAAGGCGCGCGGTGTGATTGCTTGCTCTGCAGGCAACCACGCGCAGGGTGTGGCACTTGCCGCACAGAAAAACGGCATCAAGGCCGTGATCTGTCTGCCCGACGGCGCTCCCATCTCCAAGGTGGAGGCAACCAAGAGCTACGGCGCTGAGGTGTGCCTGGTTGAGGGTGTTTATGACGATGCCTACCGCCGCGCGCTGGAGCTGCGGGATGAAAAGGGCTATTCCTTTATTCACCCCTTCAACGACGAGGACGTGATCGCCGGCCAGGGCACCATCGCCTTAGAGCTTGCCGAGCAGCTGCCGGATATGGACGCAGTAATCGTGCCCGTTGGCGGTGGCGGCTTGATCTCGGGCATTGCCTTTACCCTGAAATCGCTGAACCCGAACGTGAAGGTCTACGGCGTACAGGCGGCGGGTGCCCCCTCGATGCACAATTCCCTGCGCGACGGCAAGATCGAAACGCTTTCCGGCGTTTCTACCATTGCAGACGGTATTGCCGTGAAGCAGCCGGGCGATCTGACCTATGAGATCTGCCAGAAGTACGTAGACGAGATCGTTACCGTGACCGATGACGAGATCGCGGCGGCCATTTTGGCGCTGATGGAGCAGCACAAGCTGGTTACCGAGGGTGCCGGTGCCGTTTCGGTAGCGGCTGCCATGTTCAACAAGGTGGATATTCGCGGCAAGAAGGTGGTCTGCCTGCTTTCGGGCGGTAATATTGACGTGACCATTCTTTCCCGCGTGATCAGCCGCGGCCTCTTAATGTCCGGCCGCACCTGCCAGCTGACCATCGAGCTGATGGACAAGCCCGGCCAGCTGAAAAACGTTTCCCGCATCGTGGCAGACCTGGGCGGCAACGTGATCTCGGTGCACCACGAGCGTGCCAACGAGGGCTCTGACGTAAACGGCTGCTACCTGCGCATCGTGCTGGAAACGAGAAACCAGGCGCATATTGACGAGATCAAGCGAGCGCTGATCGACTTTGGCTTTAAGCTGATATAAGGAGAGATAGAATGAAAAAGATCGCAACAGATAAGGCCCCCGGCGCCATCGGCCCCTATTCGCAGGCCGTGGTCTGCGGCGGGCTGGTATATACCTCCGGGCAGATCGCTATCGACCCGGCAACGGGTGATCTGGCAGGCGCCGATATCGCCACGCAGAGCGAGCAGGTGATGAAGAACCTGGGCGCGGTGCTGGCAGCAGCAGGCTCGTCATACGAGAAGGCTGTCAAGACCACCTGCTTCCTCGCCGACATTGCCGATTTTGCCACGTTTAACGAAATTTACGGCCGCTACTTTACCAAAAAGCCGGCGCGCAGCTGCGTAGCCGTCAAGGCCCTGCCCAAGGGTGCTTTGGTTGAGGTAGAGGTGATTGCAGAGGTGTAACAAATGGGCTCTGTCGCACCAATTGGTGGCTGCGAAGCCAGCTTAGACTTTACAAGCGCTATTCCCCTACTCTTCTTTACGCTGTTTTTTGCTATCTTTATCGCTACCTTTGTTCGTAACATGCGCCATTGGCATAAAAACAATCAAGCACCGCGGCTGACGGTCTCTGCTGCCGTGGTCACCAAGCGCACACATCATTCCGGCAGTAGCCGCAGCAGCGGCACCACCCGCTATTACGCCACCTTTGAGGTTGAAAGCGGCGACCGCTTTGAGCTGATGCTTGACGGCTACGAATACGGCCTGCTGATAGAGGGAGACCGGGGAAGACTGACCTTTCAAGGCACCAGATTTTTAGGGTTTGAAAGAGAATAACAAAAAAGTATGAGGTACCTGCCATAAAGCAGGTTTTACCATTTATAGAAAAAGGAGCACGAACATCTTTGTTCGTGCTCCTTTTTGCACGGCTCGGCGTGATATTTTTGCTTCGCAAAAGTG
>JAZQVK010000247.1:0-5979 GCA_045631765.1 Eubacteriales bacterium | reverse complement strand
GTGAAATGAAATTCGCCACGTTTGCATCAGCAAACATTTCACATTTGCGAAGCAAATATTTCACAGCGAAGCTATTTCACTCGCCGTCAGGCGAATTTCATTATGGGCGCGTTGTTTTTTTATTTTTATACTGCGTTATTGGACGCGCCCATAACAGATGCACCTTGCTTTTTATATGTCGATCTCGGCTGAGAGACCGTTTTCGGCCTTGGCGGTCAAGTGGCCCTGCTTGCCGTGCAGGACTGCCAGCATGCGGCCGTTAAACAGCTTGTGCTGTACCTTTGGCTTGCGCGACTTACCGATGTACGCGTTTTCTACGATAACGTGGATGTCCGTTCTGCCCTTGACAATGACGGTCAGCTCGTTCTCTCCGGGCAGGAAGGAGGCGGCAAAGCGATAAGCCCGCTTGCAAACCGGGGTAAAGCTCGGCATGGCGGTCGCCGTCGTGTGGCCAATCTCCATACCGTTCAGCATGATGCGTGCCTCGCCCAAAATGCCGGGGAATTCCACGTATTCATAGCTTTCGTCAGCCTGGAAACGAACGGAAAACTTATGCTCCTCCACCTGTACGGTGGGGTGTGGCCACAGCAGGCGGAAATCATCCTCAAAGCGGGGGTGCTTTTCCTCCTTTCCCGTAGGCTCAATATAGCAGGGCTGCCGCTTGGGCATAACAACGTTGCTTGCAAACGGCGGCAGGGCAAGCGTTTCTTTCTCCTCGTAATACCGTTCACGCAGATAGGAGGTTGGGTCGCCGTTTCCTACACCCAGGATGCTTGCCCCCTCGCATGCCAGGCTTACGGTGCTGTTGTCAGTGGCGCAAGGATCGCCATATTCGTCTACCGCGTCTATTGCCGCCATGGTATAGTCCCCAATCGTTTCACACGTGATGCGCAGGGCAGCGGTGGTGTTGGTTCGCTTGTATACCGTTAGCACCTTATCCCCATGCCGGCCAACTGCCTTTAGCTCACCCGGCTCGTACGGAACCTGCCATTCAGGGCTTCCGTATGGCATGTTCTGCTGGGTGGATATCTCACGGCCGTTGAGGTAAAGGGTAACCTCCTCGCAGTTGGTAAAGGCCACCACGCGAACCATCTCACCCGGTGCAAAGCCATCCCAATGCGGCAGTAGGTGCAAAAGCGGTTCGCTCCGCCAATGCGCGCGATAGTAGTAGTAAACGTCCTTGGGGAAGCCGCAAAGGTCTACAATGCCAAAATTGCTGACCGTGTTGCGCGGCTCCGCTTCACTATGTTGGTTGCCGTAATAGGGGGTGGTCTCGCCGCGGTAGTCAAAGCCCGTCCACGCGAAGCAGCCGCTGTAATAGGGGCGGCTCATGCAGAATTTGACGTAGCCCATCGGAGTAGAGGCCCAGGGCATGGTATTATTGCCGTAAGCATCAACGTAGCCATGCACGGTATCGTTCTTATAAGCGCCGCGTGTAGAGATTGAGGACATTTCCTCGCTGCTGTACATGGGCTGGTGGGGGTGTGCCGTATGGTAATCATCCGGGTGAACGTATTTACTGTTGATGCGAATGTAGTTCACGCCACGCACGTCCATCTCGGCATTGATGCCGTGATAGTCGATTCCGTTATTGCCGCCGTAGGTGACGATTGGATCGACCGTCAGCTGTCTGATCCGCCTGCGTGCGGTGCGCGCCATGCGGGCGCCCCATTCGTTATTCTGCAAAGAGGATTCTTCGTTACCGATCGACCACATAAGCAGCGAAGCGTGGTTACGATCTCGCTTGACAAGTGCTTCCAGCTGCCGCAGCGCCTCAGCCGTGCTGCCAAACATGCGTGTTTCATCCATCACCAGCATGCCCAGGCGGTCACAAATGGTCAGCGCATCCGGTGAGGGCGGGTTGTGTGAGAACCGAACGGCATTCACCCCCATCTCCTTCATCACCTTGAATTTGTAATAGGTGACCTCGTAGGGCATGGCAACGCCTACGCCGGCAAAATCCTGGTGTAGGCAAACGCCGTTCAGCTTGCGGGAGCGACCGTTGAGCAAAAAGCCCTCGTTCGGGTCAAAGCGGGCGTCCTTAAAGCCAAAGGGAATTTCCAGTTCACGCTCGCTATTGATCGAAAGTATCAGCGTGTACAGCTGGGGGTCATCAATATCCCACAGCGCGGGCGAGGCGACTGCCAGGCCGGTGGTTAGGGTCGTTTTCTCATCTGTCAGCGTGGGGGAAAGCGTGGTTGTACAGACGGTGGCACCATTCTTTTCAACGGTGATCAGCACGCTTGCCTCTGCCGGCGCGGCATAGCTGGTGATCTCGGCTGTAACGTTGATTTGCCCGTTGGGTGTCGTGTGGATATAGAGATCTTCCGGCATGCAGTAGATGTCGCCCGTGGTCAGTAGTTTCACATCGCGATAGATACCGGCACCTTCATACCACCAGCCCTCGCACTGTGTGCAGTCTACACGCACGGCAATGCTGTTGGTCTCGCCAAAGATCAGCTGGTCGGTGATATCCAGGGTTATGCCCTGATAGCCGCTGGTCACACGGTCAACGTACACACCGTTTACCCAGACGGTAAAGTCACGGAATACACCCTCAAAGCGAAGGAAATAGCGCCGCCCTTGCGGTGCGGGCTTATCCGTGTTGCCATATACGGCACGGGGCTCCTCTTGCCATTCGCCTTCCTCGGTCATGAAAAAGTGCTTGCGGTACCACGCGATAGGAAAGAAAGGCGCTTCCGTGCGGCCAAGTATGCTTTCGCTATCTAAAATCATGGATTCGCTGGTTGGCTTTAATCCGTTGACCACGCGGCTCTTTTTTTCAAAATCCAGCTCCAGCGCATAGTCATGGGGCAGATCTACCGTTCGCCAGGCGGGGTTCTCATACTGTCGCGCGGCAAAGCCGCTCGCACCGCCGGGCTTCAAAAAGCCATAGTTGGAAAATTCCTCCCGCTTGGTGGGGTCGCCGGTTTTGCGGTATTCCTCCTCCTCGATATGGAAATACCAGCCCTGGTTGATGATCTGTTCCTTCATACGTCCTCCCTTGTATGTCGTTTGGTGCTATTGTAGCACAGCGGTATCCGCTTTTCATTCAAGAATGTTGCCGTATTATTGCACGATATTGCTTTTTATGCTATAATATCAATATAAAAAGCAAAAAATATTGACCTTTTGGGAAAGGATGCCATGATTACCTATCACCATCACAAAAAAGATGTCACCGCCGACTGGATGAATATGCAGATCAACAGCTGTGACCTGCTGGAATTTCGGCACCAGAACTATCACGTCCTGCGCCCCGCGTGGCAGACCGACTATCAGCTGCTCTATATCGTAGACGGCTGCGGCCATTTTTGGTTTGACGGGCGTGAGGAAACCGCCGCCCCCGGCTGCGCGGTGCTTTATGCGCCGGGGCAAACGCAGGAATACGGCTACACGGCCGAGGAGGGGGTCGTCGTTTATTGCTGTCATTTTGCCGGACGGGGGATAGAGGCTTTTTTACAGCACTACCCCATTCCCACGGGGCAGATCTTGCCGGTTGGCAGCCGCAGCGAGCTGCCTGCTTTATTTGAAAAGGTGGCATCGGCGCACACCCCAGCCGATACGGTGCTTTTCCTGCTCCGGCTGCTGTGCGGCATTTCCAATCGGCTACAGCCCATGCGGCAAGAAGAGGATCTGCTGGCACCGGCACTCACCGACCTGCGTGAGCACTATATGCTTGATCGCACGGTAGAGGAGTACGCTGCGCTTTGCCACCTCTCCAAATATCATTTCCTGCGCCGCTTCAAGAGGCAGACAGGCAAAACGCTGATCGAATACCGCAACGAATATCGGCTGGATGTGGCAGACCGCCTGCTGGCCGATTCTGACCTCACCGTAGAGTCTGCAGCTCTGGCCGTCGGCTTTTCATCAGCCGCCTATTTTTGCCGCGTCTACAAAAAGAGCCGCGGCCATAGCTGCCGCGGCAAAACGTAAAAAGCAGGGCAACCAAACGGTTGCCCTGCTTTTGCTATGAGGCCTTACACCTCAGGTTATTGTGCTTTTTTGTTACGCTGCTTGATAAACAGCACGGCGCCGAAGAAGAGCACCAGCGCGACAGCCCAGGCAATCACACAGCAGAGCACGCTGCCAAGCGATACGCACAGGCCGGCCACCACGTAGGCGATGGCTGCAATGCCGGCGATCAGTGCGGCATAGGGCAGCTGGGTGTTTACGTGGTCAACGTGGTTACACTCTGCACCGGCAGAGGCCAGGATGGTGGTATCCGAAATGGGGGATACGTGGTCGCCGAATACGGCACCGCCCAGCGTAGCCGAAACGGTCAGAATGGTCAGCGTGCCGCTGCCGCCCAGAATGGTAACGGCAATCGGAACCAGCACGCCAAAGGTGCCCCAGGAGGTACCGGTTGCAAAGGCAATGGCACCGGCCAGGATAAAGAAGATAGCAGGGAAGAGGAATTCCGGGAAGGCGCTGTTGGCCAGGTTGGCCTCTACAAAGGCCTGCGCATCCAGGTAGCCGCCTCTGGCACCCATAATGCCGGAAATAGACCAGGCAAAGGTCAGGATCAGAATGGCGGGTACCATGGCCTTAAAGCCCTCGGTAAAGCTACCGGTGATCTCCTTGAAGGAGACAACGCGTGCGATCATGTAGTAGGCCGCAATGATAATCAGCGCAACCGTAGAGCCAATCGCCAGCGACATGCCGGCATCACAGTTCGAGAAGGCCTCGATCACGTTGGCAGACTGCAGCTCGGTATCGATCAAGCCGGTATCCCAGTTGTAGAAGAAGCCGGTGTACAGCATACCGCCGATGCAGCAAACGATCAGAATGATCACGGGGATCAGCAGATGACGAACCTTACCCTTCGGGTTGGAGGCGATTTCAGGCGCGTTGTCCTTTGCACCCTCGGTCATGCCGGCAAACAGATCGCCGGTGGTCTCTGCCGTCAGCTCGTTGCGGCGCATCTTGGCGAAATCAAAGTTCAGGTAGCAGAGGGTAAATACCATCACAAGGGTCAGCAGGGCGTAAATATTAAAGGGAATGGTGCTGATAAATACCATCAGACCGTCACCCTCCAGCTCGCCGGAAACAGCAGCAGCCCAGCTTGAGATCGGGGCGATGATACAGACGGGAGCAGCCGTAGCATCAATGATGTAGGCCAGCTTGGCACGCGAAACCTTAAACTTATCGGTCACAGGACGCATAACCGAGCCGACTGTCAGGCAGTTGAAATAGTCGTCAACAAAGATCAGGCAGCCAAGACCTGCGGTAGCAGCCAGTGCACCACTCTTGGATTTGATCTTCTTGCCGGCCCATTCGCCGTAAGCCTTCGCGCCGCCCGATTTTTGCATCAGAACGACCAAAATGCCCAGTACAACAAGGAAAACGATGATCGGCGTATTGCCGCCTACCTTTTCACTCATAACCTGGTACAGGGTAAACATTGCCTTTAGCAGATCGCCACCCGTGAACATCATCGCACCGGCAAAGATGCCAAGAAACAGTGAAACGTAGACCTGCTTCGTGACCAGCGCCAGCACAATGGCGATCACAGCGGGCAGAAAAGCCCAAATAGTTCCTTCCATGTGTCTTCTCCTTTTTATATTTTTATATTGAATATGGAAAGCCGAAAGAAAAAAAGACCACGGCGCTTGAAACCGTGATCTACCGATCGGCGTATCTCAATAGCGCAACACCGCTTTTGCGGTGACAGTCGCGCCGATCTTCTCGCCGCGCCCGAAGGAAAGCGCCCGGGCAGCCCTATCCCTCTCGGCGGCCTCCCCTTTCCCACGCAGGCCGTGTCCCCACCCGCGCTTATCATGTCAGCCGCACCTCTATGATACTTTTTTACCAGTATACCATACATTCCCACAATTGTCAACATATTTTTCACAGTATGTTCACAAGAATGGAGTAACGAAACGAGCATGTGCGCCGCAAGCCCTGCCGCCCTTACATCAAAAAACAAGAGAGGATACTCAAAGAGTATCCTCTCTTGTTTGGTGCGGGCAACAGGAC